>JBEDNI010000023.1:0-19194 GCA_041170685.1 Bacteroidota bacterium
CTGCCAGGCTGCTGGAAGGTACAGGCATAGCCCTGGGTGCCCAGAATTGTCATCATGAAGATAGCGGTGCATTTACCGGCGAAATCAGTCCTTTAATGGTCAAAAGCACCGGAGCGCAATACGTAATCATAGGCCACAGTGAAAGAAGACAATATTTTGCCGAAACAGGCGAATTGCTGTTTAAAAAGACTAAAGCGGCCATCAGGCATGGGCTTAAAGTGATTTTTTGTGTAGGAGAATCACTGCAGGAAAGGGAAGAGAAAATTTTCTTTAAAGTAGTGGAAAAACAGCTTCAGGAAGGACTTTTTGCCCTGGATAGAAAAGAATTCAGCAACGTGGTAATTGCGTATGAACCCGTTTGGGCGATAGGTACAGGATTGACCGCTACCCCCGAGCAGGCACAGGAAATGCACAACTACATCCGCAAAGTAATCGGGATGAACTACACCGAAGACATTGCAGAAGAAACTTCCATTCTCTATGGGGGCAGTATGAAACCCGACAATGCAGCCGGACTCATGGCGCAATCCGATATAGACGGAGGATTAATTGGAGGTGCTGCACTCAAAGCGCGTGATTTTGCGGACATAATCAAGGCTGTGGGATAATTCTCGCACGGTCTTTTCGTTTTCGGCACGGTTTTTCCTGTTCTTTGTGTAAATAATGAACAGGATTTTTCGTTTCATATTGCAAATGCGTTGGTTTTACATCTTTTGCCTTATGCTTGTTTCCTTGGTCAGCGCACCAATCCATGCGCAGATCCGAAGTTTTAGCCCAGATCCTGCGGTCTTTATTAAAGAGCTTGAAACGCATGTTAGCTCAGCATCCAGTAAGGAATTGAACCAAATGTTTGCTGTTTTTCGCGAAAGCTGGGAAATGGGCAAGTTTAGTCCTGAACAGCAGAAAAGCATTATGGCCATATGCAGCGATATGGTTTCCGATAGAATGCCAGTTCAGCCTCACTTTGATTACCTCATTCAATCCATAACCGCCTATCTGCAGAAAAAACTTCCCGAAAAAGTATTGCAGCAATGGCAGCAGGCAACCCGAAAGCTTATAGGTTCAGGCAGTACCAATTATGTTGAGTTTCTGAAAATGACTACCGGACTTTTTCGCAACGGGACGCTTTTTACAGACAATAATAAGCGCTGGTCTGTAGATTCATGCGATTTTGACTTGCTGTATGAAAAAGGCGAGATTGTGGTGGAATTTCCGGCCACAACATTAACCTGCCTCGGACCGGTAGACCAAATGAATATCTACAACACCGCTGGTACATTTTATCCGGGTAAAAAGATTTGGGTCGGCATCTCCGGCGAGACTTCTTTTGAACGGGTTTTACCTGAGGAGGATGTTCAGGTGAGCTGGAATAAATTTACCATCAACCTCGAAGAATCCGACTATAAAATTGATACGGCAACGCTACATTATGTTGGCTACTTCAATGAAGGGGTTAAAGGGCGTTTTCAAGATAAAATCAGTTTTTCACCCGATTCTGCAGTGGTGAAAAAATCACCTTGGCCCCGATTTTCAAGTTTTGAGAACAGTTTGCAGATTTTCGGAATTGTAGGACCCAATGCATCCCTGCGTGGTGGTTTTAGTATGGTGGGCGGCGATATTAATACCCAAACTGCCAATGGCGAAGAAACGGTGATTAACATCCTTTACAAAAACCAGAAAAAAATTACGCTGAAAAGCAAGACCTTTAAAATAGCCAATGGAGCAGCCGCCAGCCGCAAGGCATCCATGATAATTTATGTGGATAGTTCCACCATTACGCACCCTGCTGTGGAAGTTAATTTTCAGTTTGAGGAAAATAAACTGGTGGTAACCCGCGGATCGGAAGGTCTGATGAGAGCTCCGTTTTATGACGATTATCACAAAGTGGATATCGATGCGCAGCAAGTCCGTTGGAAGCTGGATGAGCCATTTGTTGATTTTGATAATATCAACAATGACCAGGATGCAAAAATTTCCAGTGCCGATTTCTATAAAGAAATGCTGTATGCCCGAATACAGGGTCCTCTCAGCTTTAATCCACTGGAAAGTTTATATGCATTTTACAACCGTCAGCCGGATGATCCTGTGGCACGCGCCATGGAAAAAGAATTGAAAGCTCTGATCAGCAAAAATAAGCCGGAGGATAAGGCCTTGATTGATCAGAAACTAAAAGTTTTGCAAGCACGCAAAAAAGAAACCCGCTCATACTATACCGCTGATAGGCGCATGAAATTTGCCTTGTCAGATTACGCGGATTTTTGCAAAATGCAACCCGAACATCTGCGTGCCCCTTTTATTGAATTGCATGATGCCGGCTACATCACCTATTATCCGGAGCAGGACTCTGCCTTGTTCAGAACCAAACTGTTCAGATGGGTGCAGAGTCATGAAAAAAACCGCGATTATGATGTAATACGCCTGTCGTCCATGATTGCAAAACGGAGCAATATCTCGTTGAATCTGCTGAGCAATGAGATGAATGTGGAAGGAGTGCAGAAATTCTTCTTTTCCGATTCTCAAAATGTGGTAGTAGTGCCTTACGAACAGCAGGTTACCCTTTTGAAAAACAGGCGCATTCGCTTTGGTGGTATGGTTCGTGCCGGACGTTTTGACTTTTTTGGCAAAAAATTCGAATTCGATTACGGCAATTTTCTCGTGCAATCCGATATCATAGATAGTTTGAGATTGTATTTTCCGGATAGTACCGGTCGATCCCTCATTCCTATCAAAAGTGTGTTGCGGAACATCAATGGTACTATCTACATAGATAAACCCAATAATAAGTCAGGGCTTGTTAACTATCCTGAGTATCCTATTTTCAAAGCCCTCAAAGGATCTGAAGTGCTGTATGATAAGCCGAGCATACATGGCGGGCAGTATAAGGCAGAATCTTTTAAGTTTGTCATCGATCCATTTACCATTGATAGTCTGGATAACTTTACCATTGCAGGTCTGCGTTTTGATGGTTCCTTTCTGAGTGATGGGATTTTCCCTGAATTCCGCCATTATGTGTATATACAGCCGGATTATTCACTGGGATTTGTAACACCGACGCCTCCTGGAGGATATAGCATGTATAGAGGCAAGGGCAAAGGTGAAATGACCATGAATCTGAGTGAACGGGGTTTCTACGGAGAACAGGGTAATATTGCCTTTAGTGGCTCAACCACAAAGTTTCAGCGAATTTTATTACTTCCGAAAGCAGCAAAAGGTACTGTGGATTCGTATGAACTGCCTCAAAGCACTATCTATCCGCAGATCTATGCTTCCAATGCCAATATGGAATGGATTCCGTATCACGATAAATTTAATATAACCAACGGGCCCACACCCATAAAGGTGTTTAAATCTGAATATGATTTTATAGGGACAGTGACCCAGAAACCATCAAAAGTAACCGGTAATGGTACTTTAGCCTGGCCCGAGGCTAAATTCAGCAGCGATGAAATGTTATTTGCACCCAACAAAACCAGTGCAGAAAAGGCCAATCTTACCATTTATGGGGCAGATACATCCAAAGTGGCTTTTGAGACCAACGATATACGCGGAACCATGGATTTTAATACCCGTATTGGTTCTTTTAATACCAACAAGGTAGGCGCAGAGACTCGTTTCCCCTTCAACAGTTATATGACCAATCTCAACGATTACCGCTGGGACATGAACGGCAAAACCATTGAAGCCAGAATGGGGGCTGCCATGGCGGGTAAACAACCCCTGTGGATGAGTACCAATCCTACTCAGGATAGTCTTAAGTTTGCCGGTGTTCGGGGTGTGTATGACCTTAAAAATTACACGCTCAATGTTCAGCAAATACCATTCATAGACATTGCAGACAGCCGTGTGATCCTGAAAGACGGCAAGGTTACCATACGAGAAAATGGAGATATGGACATTGTAGATAGTGCCAGATTGTTTGCCAACCGATTTGACAAATTTCATGAAATTTACCGCAGCCGACTGAAAATTTATGGTAAAAATAAAATGCGCGGCTCCGGCCTGTATCAGTATGTAAACAAGCTGGGTAAAAGACAGGAGTTTTTGCTCGACAGCATCATTGTTAACCGCGATAAAAACATAGAGGGCTGGGGTAAAATTGATGAATCACAAAATTTCACCCTGGATACAAAAATCGGTTACAAGGGATTTGCCCAGATTCTAAGCACAGAGCAGAATCTCCAGTTTACGGGTTATGTTAAACCCCTGCACACGTTTAAAAATATACTCCCGTCCGCATGGCTGCGTTACAGCGACCGCGTTGATCCTAAGAATGTCGTTATCAATGTGCAGGATCCCCGCGATAAGGATAATAAAAAGCAGTATGTAGGACTTTTTGTAGCCAACGACAGTAGCCATGTTTATCCCCTGTTCTTTAGCTGGAAACGCAGATACAGCGACCCCGATGTTACCAATGATACCGGCATTTTCTACTATGATCACGAAAAAGAAAGCTTTTTTGCCGGCAGCAAAGACAAATTACTTAATGACGGATTGAAAGGCAGCTTTATTCAGCTGAATGAGAAAAACCACACCGTGCATGCCGAAGGTCCCCTGGATTTTGGCTTGGAAAGCAATAATATCAAATTTAAAAATGCAGGTACTGCAGATTTGAAGGAAGGTGATAGCAGCTTTGTCTTTAACCTCGCCATGATGCTGGATTTCCCTCTCCACAAAGATTTTGTTTCGCGGTTGAAAGAGTTATTCCAAACCAGCAGCGGAGCTTCTGTTAATATCAATACAGATTTCTTTAAAAATGCCCTTGGAGAGATGGTGGCCGAAGACAAAACCGCCAGAAATATTATCAAAAACATTGAAAAGAATGGCGAATTGTCGGGAAAGGAAGAAGCAGAATATACCCTGATTTTGAGCGATGCAACTTTCCGCTGGGACAGTAAATTCCGTGGTATGTATTGCAACGATAATGTAAGTGTAGCCTCATTTGCAGGTACTCCAATTAATAAAGACATAAAAACCACCATGTTGATAGAACACAAGCGCGGGGGTGAAAATATGTATATCTATTTTGATTTTGGCGGCAATGAATGGATTTACATTAACCTTACCAAAACCGTGGCCAATATCTTGAGTAGCGATGTGAAACTGAATGAAATACTTGTGAATACTGCTGATAAACTCAAGGTTGAGGATTTTTACGTGAAACCCGCTACAGCTAAGCAGGTAGAGCGTTTTCTCAAACGACTGGGGGCAGAATAAGCATAGTAGACTTTTCAAAGTCCGGATATACTACATCCGTAAGGAATAAACCCTGAGCAGGTGCTATGCAAAAGTTCCGTAAATTGTTGCATGCTCATTTTACCTAATCCCACTTTTATCAATGTACCTACCATGCTTCGGACCATGCTCCGCAAAAAACGATTGGCTGTAACCGTAAATACCAATCCTGCCGAAGTTTCTGACCATATAGCTTCCATAATTGTGCATTTGTAGCTGTCTCCGGGTGCTTTTCCTTTGCAGAAGCATCGATATTGGGTATGTGATAATAGCATTTCAGCCGCCTGATTCATCATGTCCAAATCGGGCTTGTGTGGCAGAAAATAAGCCATTTCTGATAGAAAGGGATTTTTAGTATGGGTAATAAAGTAGCGGTAAGTGCGGGATACCGCCGAAAACCGCGCATGCATCTCCTCTGAAACGGGCCTGCAATGGTAAATAATAATGTTCTTGGAAATCATCCCATTGAGTCGGTATACCAGATTTTCAGGCAACTCGACTAGCGTGTCAAAATGGGCAACAAAATAGGAAGCATGAACCCCTGTGTCGGTCCTTCCGCAACCATAAATTTCAGTAGGTTCCCTTAGAATTAACGATAATTTACTTTCCAGCAATGCCTGCACACTGCTCACTTCTTCCTGCCGCTGCCATCCACCGAAAGCAGTGCCGCTGTAAGCCAGTTCCAGGAAATAGCGCATCAGGATTTTTCAAAAACAATTGCGCATCCCTGACCCACACCAATACACATGGTGGCCAACCCGTAGCGGGCCGCAGCATTTCTTTTCATCTCATGAAGGAGGGTAGTGCTAATTCTTGCACCGCTTGCACCCAGGGGATGCCCTATAGCAATGCTGCCGCCGTTGGGGTTTACAATTTCCGGATTGATGTTCAATTCTCGCATGCTGGCAAGTACCTGGCTGGCAAAGGCTTCGTTAAGTTCAGCAATAGACAGGTCATTTACTCCGATTCCGGCGTGTTTAAGCGCCTTTTGTGTCGCAGGAACCGGGCCTATGCCCATAATAGCGGGATCAACACCGGCTGCGCCGATGCCGGCAATTCTGGCCAGTGGTGTCAGATTGTATTTTGAAACGGCCTGGCCTGAAGCCAGTATGAGGCAGGCAGCACCGTCATTAATTCCACTGCTGTTTCCGGCCGTTACAGTACCGTCTTTTTTAAAAGCCGGCTTGAGTGTTGCCAGAACCTCCACGGTGCTCAACCTTGGATGCTCATCGGTTTCGAAATATTGTATCTCTCCTTTTTTTCCGGGTAGCGGAACCGAGGTGATTTCATCTTTAAATTTTCCGGCATCATGGGCTTGTTGCCATTTGGTTTGAGAGCCAAAGGCAAATACATCCTGGTCTTCTCGGCTGATTTTGTATTTCTCGACTACATTTTCGGCAGTTTCACCCATACTGTAAGGGTGGTATGCTTCTGCCAGTTTTTTATTCGTGAACCTCCATCCAATGGTAGTGTCATAAATTTCAGTGCTTCGTTGAAAAGCACTCTCAGACTTGGCCATTACGAATGGAGCCCGGGTCATGCTTTCAGTACCACCGGCAATAATAAGTTCTGCAGTTCCTGATTTTATGGCCATATATCCATTCATGATGCTTTGTAAACCACTGGCGCATAACCGGTTTACGGTATATCCGGGTATGGTAACAGGCATTCCGGCCAGAAGTAAGGCCATTCGTGCCACGTTGCGGTTATCTTCTCCGGCCTGATTGGCTGCGCCAAATATCACTTCATCCGTATGTGAAAAATCAATTCCGGGGTTGCGTTTGATAATTTCAGTGATGACATGTGCCGCCAAATCATCGGGCCTGATTCCTGAAAGACTGCCGCCAAATTTTCCCACGGGAGTCCTTAGGGCGTCTACAACATAAACTTCCTGCATAATTAATGCTGCGAATTTCTACTTTTTTATTCGTGTGTACGCTCTTTTGACCAAATTCACTTAAAGCTTTGGTTAAATTTGCGATTGGAACACGATGATGGCCGTCAATATTTTAACTGAATATACGAAAAAAAACGCAAAAAAACAAATGAAATCAGGTTTGCTGACCCTGATATTTTTTGTTTATATAGCCATTGCAAATGCGCAAATACAAGGTGATACCGCCATTCCGTATCCTCAGGAACTGGAAAACATGGATGAGATTCTGGTTTCGGCACAACGTTTCGGTACAAGCAGAGCCAATTCTACCCGTCAGATAGAAGTTATCTCGTCGAAGCAAATGCAGCTTGCCCAACAGGGAACCTTGGCGGATGTGCTGTCTCAAACAGGCCAGGTGTTCGTCCAGAAAAGTCAACTGGGTGGTGGTAGCCCTGTCCTCAGAGGTTTTGAATCTAGTCGTGTTCTGCTTGTTGTGGATGGAGTGCGAATGAATAATGCGGTATATCGGTCCGGCCATTTGCAGGATATCATTACGGTAGACCAGTTCATGCTCGATCGAACGGAGGTGTTTTTTGGCTCAGGTTCTACCCAGTTTGGAAGCGATGCCCTGGGTGGTGTGATTTATATGAAAACCCGCAATCCAAAGTTTAGAAATTCTAGCTTCAGTTTTGCCGGTGCAAATGCCAATTTCAGGTATTTGTCGGCTGCCAATGCTGTTATTTCCAATGTGAATATAGAAATGAGCGGTAAGAAGCTGGCATGGGTTTTTAGCTCCACCAGCAGTGATTTTAGTGATTTGAGGATGGGTCAGCAGCGCCATTTTTCCCAATGGGATACGTTTGGTCTTAGAAAATACTACGCAGGGAAAATAAATGGCAGAGACACCATGCTGCGTAATGATAATCCCTATATACAGATGGAAAGTGCTTACACGCAAAATGATGTGTTTTCCAAGCTTTCCTTAAAAACAGGTAACCTTGTTCACACCTTTGCCGCACAGCTCTCCAGAACAGCATCAGTTCCCCGTTATGACAGACTCTCTGATATGTCAAACGGGAAATTCCGCTTTGCTACTTGGGAATATGCCCCTCAAAACCGGGATTTTTTGGCCTATACATTAACTATTCCTAATAAGGGTAAATGGAGTCATCGCTTTATCGCTTCTCATCAAAATAGTCGGGTGGGAAGGGTGACAAGACGATTCGGGAATACCTCTGAACTTACACAACAGGACAAGGTAGGTATGTCAGCGGTTAATTATGATTTTCTACTGAACCTGAAATCCAATTTTCAGATTCAGGGTGGAGCAGAGTGGGTTCTCAATGTTGTGGAGGCCAAAGCATCACAGCGCAACGTTATTACAGGAGAAATTACAGACAGTAAAAACACACGGTACGCAGATGATGGCGCCACCACGCAGTCATTGGCAGTTTTTGCGAATGCAATTTTTATTGTTAAACCCAATGATTTTATTTTGGAAGGGGGCTTCAGACTTACCCGTTATCAGCTGAAAGCCTCTTTTAGCCCTGAGAATTTCCTAAAATTGCCCTATTCAAACGCCCAACTCAACAGCATAGCCCCCGTTTATAATCTGGGTATTTCTAAAAAAATGGATTGGGACGGTTTGTTTTTCAAGGCCAGCCTGGCGGCCGGATTCAGAAATCCCAATGTGGATGACATGACGAAGTTGTTTGAAAGTATGCCCGGCAGTAAACTGGTTATCCCAAACAGTAACCTGAAGCCGGAACGAACCCGCACCCTGGATTTGGGTTTTAGATTGGACCGAAAGAAAATTCATCTGGAAATAGGCGGTTATTACACGCGCATATCCAGATTGCTGATTGATAGGCCTTCTGTATACAATGGTGATGATTCTTTTGATTTCGAAGGTCAGCGTACACCGGTTTTTCAAATGGAGAATTCAGCTGGGGGCTATGTTGCAGGTGGTTATCTTGCCCTAAAAATACAATTGATTTCAGGTCTCTTCGCAGATGCAAATTACAACAGTACTTTCGGTCGGTATCAATCAGATCCCAATGCATTATGGACCCCATTGGATCATATTGCTCCGGATCATGGAAGATTGGGTTTGCGCTGGTCAAGTCGTGAATGGCAATGGGAAGCATTTATGCTGTTTAATGGCCGAAAAATCCGGAGTGAGTACAGCCCAAGTGGCGAGGATAACGCACAGTATGCTCCGGGCGGTGAAACGCCTGCCTGGCAAACGTATCATGTTCGAGCAAACTGGCAAGTGAATAAAAACCTGTTGGCCTCATTCGCTGTGGAGAACATCCTGGATTTAAATTACCGTGTTTTTGCAAGCGGCATTTCCGCCCCGGGCAGAAATTTGGTGGCCTCAATTAAGGTGTCATTTTGATGAATATGTTTTGAATACAGCGGGAAATGAATAGTTTCCCCTTTCTTTTTACCACCTTCATAATCCTTGTATTAATTTTGCCAATCCAATGGGACGTATATTCGAGAAAAGAAAACACAAAATGTTTGCCCGCTTCGACCGCATGGCGAAGCAATTTACCCGCATAGGCAAAGAAATAGCCATCGCTGTAAGACAGGGTGGTATAAATCCTGATTACAATCCGCGATTGCGTATGGCTATGCAAAATGCCAAAAGCGTAAACATGCCGAAGGATAGGGTAGAGGCGGCTATCAAACGCGCAAGTGATAAGGATACAGCCGGATATGAAGAAATTAAGTACGAGGGTTATGGGCCACATGGTGTTGCAATCCTGGTGGAATCAGCGACCGATAATAATACGCGAACCGTAGCCAACGTTCGATCACACTTTAATAAATGCGAAGGTGCCCTCGGTAAAACCGGCTCCCTTGACTTTGTATTTACCCGAAAAGGCGTTTTTAAAATTGCAAAATCATCCCTTAAAGGAAAAGACTTGGATGAATTTGAACTGGAAATTATTGACTTTGGCTGTGAGGACCTGGCCATTGATGAAGAGGAAGTTTATGTATATACCAGCTTCACGGATTTCGGAAATATGCAGAAAGGACTGGAGGAACTGGGCGTAGAGGCTGGCAGCGCAGAACTACAGTATATCCCCAATTCTTTTGTGGATCTTGAAGAAGCACAGGCCAATGAGGTGCTGGAACTGATAGAGCGACTTGAGTCAGACGATGACGTTCAAAACGTATATCACAATTTGCGTTAATCTCTTTACCGAGGGCAGGTAGCACACTTGGGCTTTTCCCGCTCAGGCAAATGAGCCACAAGGTATAAACTCCTCTCAGATTGTACCGGATCGTTGCAGATAACACTGATGGTCTGTGTACTTTTACCATGTTTGATTCCTGTATCAAAACGCATTTTTACCACCATGCTCTCGCCCGGCTTTAGTGTGTTTTTAGTGAATTCAACCTTTACACATGGACACTGTGGTGTAATTTCATGTATTTTAAGGTCTGTCTTTCCGGAATTGGTGAAGGTGAACTGGGTATTGAAAATTTCTCCGCTTTCGGCACTGCCCAGGTCAATTACGGTTTTGTCAGTGGACAATTTTGGGGCTTTTGACATCTCGCGACTCCCCAGTTTTGGGAAATATTGTTTTCTGTCGTAAGCAACATAAAATCCGGTGTATGGATAAAGCGTATTATCAGTGGGCACTGCTACTTCAAACGCACCAAAACCATAGGCATTGATTTTTCTGCCATCTAGCACAACTTTTACTTTGGCACTCTCATTGGGTTCAAGATTCTGTGGCATCCCGATAACCTGGCAAAACGCAGGCAGATTCTCCAAGCCCGAAAACTGTGTGCTGTAAGCGGTGCCGTTGGTTATTCTGAATGTTTGGGTGTCTGACTTGTGATCGAACAGGGGCTTGAAGTTAATGGTAGGTGGATTGAACATGATTTGACCCGGCGAAACATATTCAGCTTCTTTATTAATAATCTCTTTCTGCACATTTCCTAAAATATCAAGATGCACAAAAGGGAAATTGACAGCATTGCTGTAAACGGTGATGGTTTTTTGGAAGCTCCCGATTCTGCCAATGGTTTCATATTTTGCATCTACAAAACCGCTTCCTCCCGGTTTAATGGTATCCCTTGTCCAGTCAGGTGTGGTGCATCCACAGCTGGTTTGAACGGTATTTATAAATAAATCCCTGTTACCGATATTTTTAAAACTAAAACGATGGGTTGCATATTTTATATCTTCCCTAATGTCACCGAAATTATGTTGTTTTTCGCTAAATTCAATTTTCGCTCCATCCGTTTTGGGTGTCATTTGTCCCCAAACACATGGGTAAAACTGCACGATTGCCAGAAATGTAAAAAACCGCTTAACCATTATGGGTGTAGTCATCAAAAAGTGTTCCACTAAAAGAAGACGATGTTACTGTGCTTTGGGTTGTTTGATATACCACTCATTTTGCCGAACATTATGGGTAAACAACTGAACATGTGCCTTTAATTTAATTAGCAGTGAGTGGTATACATTACCCTCTTTTTTGAGCATAACTGGTTTCTTTTTGTTTCTATGCTGCAGATGAAAGTCTTTCACGTTGCCATTTGCGTCCATACCCAGCGAATATGGATAACTAATGATGTAGTATAGATTTTTTTCCTTGTGAAGGCTGTAGCCGGAATATGTGGAATCGAAGGGATTCTTCCCAAAACCGTAAAATGAACCCCTCACATTGCTAAGGTGCATAATAGCAGGTACAATATCGCACTGTGAAACGGTTTTATCTATAACCCGGGGATGAATACCCTTACCATAGAATAGCAGAGGTATTTCAAAATGACCGCTTGGACTGTAGAAATAGTCATCTTCTCCATAACTCGTATGGTCGCCTGTAATCACAAATAGCGTATTGTCAAACCACTTATATTTCTTAGCCGCCTCGAAGAACTTCATTAGGGCAAAATCAGTATATCTGATGCTTTTGTGTATGGGCAGATTTCCCTCATTTAATGTTTGGTCAAGGTGAGGCGGAACCTTGTACGGATGATGCGATGAAAGCGTGAATACCGCATTGAAAAAGGGCTTTCTCATGGTATCACAGCAACGCAGAAAGTACTGAAGATAGGGCTCGTCAAAAATTCCCCAATTATCATCAAAATCGCGGTTAAAGTACTCTTTTGGGTATTCATCACGGCCGAAATACTCGACTGTGCCTGTTTGCTGGAGAAACCCCTGAAAAAACATGGTTCCGTTTGCCGCACCATGAAAGAATGCAGTGCTGTAGCCTGTTCTGTGAAATACATCAAACGCATTTTGCAGGGTATTGCCCGCATATCCGCTATTCAGGTAGTGTGTTTCGATTAACCCCGGCATACCACAAAAAATACTGGGGAGCATTTCTATGCTGCGGGTTCCGTTGGCATAACAGTACCTGAAATTGATACATTGTTTACTAAATGTGTCCAGAAAAGGTGTGTAGGGCTTATTGTTAAGAAATCCGGTGTAATCTCTTCCAAGACTCTCAACAATAATCAATACAATGTTATTGGGTGACGTTTTTTTGTCACCTGTTGAAACGAATATAGGATTTACTATGTCTTTGGCCTTGGAAAGATCCATAAACTTTGTTTCAGGTACTGCCTCTCCGCCCGGCATAGAAATGATGTTTAAAGGAGTGCTTATGGTTAATAACGTTAATTCCGGTCTTACATATAAGCCGGCATGCAGAGTACACAAGGGTTTCAGGTGGAAGCCCCCCCTGGCACTGAAAAGCCAAAAACCGAAGAATAGGATAAAAATACCGCCAACCCGCCGTGGCTCTTTTCTGAATTCTTGGTATAAAGGCAAACCGCTTGTTGGTGTATATCTATAAATAAGGTATAAAGATGTCAATAAAAGCAGTATCCCCGGCCAGTAATCAGCAAGGTAAAGCCAGATAGAGTTTCCGGGGTCTGATAAGGTATTAAATATCTCAGCACCGCTTCGCCTGCCGGAAACTTTGCTGTATGCAGTGTCTATGCCGTTCAATATGATGATGGGAGCTGCTCCGATAGTTACCAACCACCTTGAAATAATGGGTTTATCTGCAGCTTTTTTAGGAAAAACACACATCCAAATCCATAGTGGCAGAAAAAAATAGGCCAAAAGGGGCAAATCGAAAAATAACCCCCAAAGCATCCCCTTCAAAATTTCAATTTTACTCGCGTCGGAGAAGATTTCATGATTAAATACGCCCCAAAATGCCCTGGATAGCGTCGTTATCAACAAACAGAAGCCTACTTGTTGTATTGCGGTTAGTGTAAAAAATCTTTTTAATGGGTCTCTGATTCTCAAGTCTGGTGGGAAATTATTCCAATTTGGTAACACAAACTTAATATTATTTAGCCGGATTAAGAAAATTTTACTTACAGTGTTGGTTTTGCGAAAAAATAGCCTTATTTTTGCTGCCCTTTTTGAGGAGATAGTATGCCTACTATTCAACAGTTAATACGCAAAGGTCGCCAGGAGACGCTCTGGAAGAGTAAGTCCCCCGCCCTAGATTCATGTCCCCAGCGTCGTGGTGTTTGCACACGTGTTTACACTACCACGCCCAAGAAACCAAATTCTGCACTTCGCAAAGTTGCCCGTGTTCGTCTGAGCAATGGCAAGGAAGTGAATGCCTACATTCCCGGAGAAGGCCACAACCTTCAGGAGCACAGCATTGTGCTGGTGCGTGGTGGCAGGGTGAAAGATCTTCCCGGTGTCCGTTACCACATTGTCCGCGGTGCCCTTGATACCGCCGGCGTGGAGGGTCGTAATCAGCGCCGATCAAAGTATGGTACCAAACGTCCAAAGAAAAAATAAGTCCAACTCTATATATAGGTATAACCGATAGACCATGAGAAAAACCCGCGCGAAAAAACGCCTCCTTCTGCCAGATCCTAAGTTTAACGATACTGTTGTAACTCGCTTCGTTAACGGTCTGATGTACGATGGTAAAAAATCCCTGGCATACAGCCTGTTTTACGATGCTTTGGAATTAGTTGAGAAAAAAGCACCTGACGAGCCCGGTTTGGAAACCTGGCGCAAGGCACTTAATAATGTGATGCCTACTGTGGAAGTTAAAGCTCGCCGTGTTGGTGGTGCTACTTTCCAAATTCCTACAGAAGTTTCTCCCCGCCGCCGCACAGCCGTTGGCATGAAATGGATGATTGGTTATGCCCGTAAGCGCAACGAAAAATCAATGGCCGAAAAACTGGCCGGCGAAATTCTTGCCGCTTCCAGGGGTGAAGGAGCCGCAGTAAAGAAAAAAGAGGATACTCACAAAATGGCCGAAGCCAATAAGGCTTTTTCGCATTTTAGGGTTTAAAATAAATAGCAGAGAAGAAGATTCATGTCACGCGACCTTAGATATACAAGAAACATTGGGATTGCCGCTCACATTGATGCCGGTAAGACCACAACCACTGAACGCATTCTTTATTATGCGGGCGTGAACCACAAGATTGGTGAAGTGCACGATGGTGCTGCCACTATGGACTGGATGGTTCAGGAACAGGAGAGAGGTATAACCATTACTTCTGCCGCTACCACTGTTAAATGGAATTATCCAACTACAGATGGTCGTCCTAACAACGATACCAAAGAATACCACATCAATATCATTGATACTCCAGGTCACGTAGACTTCACAGTAGAAGTAAACCGCTCACTCCGCGTACTCGATGGTCTGGTATTTCTGTTCAGTGCTGTAGACGGCGTTGAGCCACAGTCAGAAACCAACTGGCGTCTTGCAAACAACTACAATGTCGCTCGTATTGGCTTTGTAAATAAAATGGACCGCGCAGGCGCCGATTTTCTGAATGTGGTTACTCAGGTTCGTGAAATGTTGGGTAGTAATGCAGTTCCATTGCAGCTACCCATTGGTGCTGAAGATAACTTCAAAGGTGTGGTTGACCTGATTAACAACCGCGGTATGATTTGGAATGAAGCTGACAAGGGTATGACCTACCAGGTAGTTCCAATTCCCGCTGAAATGGAAGCCGAGGCAAATGAGTGGCGCGAAAAACTACTCGAAGCCGTTTCTGAATATGACGTAACTCTGATGGAAAAATTCTTCGAAGATCCCAACAGCATCACTGAAAGAGAAATCCTCAACGCGCTCCGTCAGGCAACACTGGAGATGAAAATCGTTCCCATGGTTTGTGGTTCATCTTTCAAGAATAAAGGTGTACAGACCATGCTGGATTTGGTTATGGAATTGATGCCCAGCCCGCTTGACAAGGAAAGCATCAAAGGCACAAACCCCGACACAGAGGCTGAAATTTTCCGTAAGCCTTCGTACGATGAACCTTTTAGTGCTTTGGCTTTCAAAATTGCTACCGATCCTTATGTAGGTCGTCTGGCTTTTATGCGCGCCTACAGCGGCAAACTGGATGCCGGTTCTTACGTGCTCAATACCCGCAGTGGTAACAAAGAACGTATCAGCCGTATCTTCCAAATGCATGCCAACAAACAAAATGCTATTGAATCTCTGGGTGCCGGTGATATCGGTGCTGCAGTAGGTTTTAAAGATATCAAAACAGGTGATACCCTGTGCGATGAAAAGCATCCTATCGTTCTTGAATCCATGGTGTTTCCTGACCCGGTTATTGGTCTTGCTATCGAGCCCAAAACACAGGCTGACAGCGATAAGCTCAGTACTGCTCTGTCCAAACTTGCTGAAGAAGATCCAACCTTCCGCGTGCAGACAGATCAGGATACAGGTCAGACGGTAGTATCCGGTATGGGTGAATTGCACTTGGAAATTATCGTGGATCGCTTAAAACGTGAATTCAAAGTTGAATGTAACCAGGGTGCTCCTCAGGTGGCATACAAAGAAGCCATTACCCGTAACTATGCGCATCGCGAGGTTTATAAGAAGCAAACCGGTGGTCGTGGTAAGTTCGCCGATATTCAGTTTGAACTGGGCCCTGCTGATGCTGATTTCAAAGGCGAAGGTCTGCAGTTTGTGAATGAAATTGTAGGTGGATCCATTCCCCGTGAATTCATTCCCTCAGTTGAGAAAGGATTTAAGTCTGCCATGCAAAATGGTGTATTGGCCGGATATCCTATCAGTTCCATAAAGGTGCGTCTGTTTGATGGTTCGTTCCACCCTGTAGACTCCGACTCTCTGTCTTTCGAAGTTGCAGCGAGAGGTGGTTTCCGTGAGGCAGCCCGCAATTGCGGACCTGTTTTATTGGAACCCATCATGAAACTCGAAGTGGTAACACCTGCTGAAAATACCGGTGATGTTATGGGTGACCTTAACCGTCGCCGTGGTCAGCTCGAGGGAATTGATGAGCGTGCCGGTTCTCAGGTAGTTAAAGCAAAAGTGCCTTTGAGCGAAATGTTTGGTTATGTAACCACACTTCGTACGATCACTTCAGGTCGGGCCACCTCATCGATGGAATTTAGTCATTACTCAGAAACACCCAGAAATATCGCTGACGAGGTACTGAAAAAAGTTAACGGTGCAGCAAGTAAATAATCAATAAAATGTTAAGTCAGAAAATTCGCATAAAACTTAAGTCTTTCGATCACAGCCTGCTGGACAAAAGTGCAGAGAAAATTGTGAAGGCGGTGCGTACCACCGATGTAGTGGTTAGTGGTCCTGTTCCTCTTCCCACCAGGAAGAAGATTTTTACGGTACTGCGTTCACCTCACGTAAATAAAAAGGCACGTGAACAGTTCCAGTACTGTACCTACCAAAGACTGATAGATATTTATAACGGATCTACCAAAACAGTAGATGCCCTGATGAAAATAGAACTGCCCAGCGGGGTAGAAGTAGAAATCAAATTGTAATTTGAGCCATGGAAGGATTAATTGGAAAAAAACTCGGAATGACCAGCATATTTGATGCTGATGGCCGCAAGGTTGCCTGCACTGTGATTGAAGCGGGTCCCTGCGTAATTACGCAAGTTAAAACCCAGGAGAAAGATGGATATTCTGCTATCCAGATGGCTTGGGGAGCGAAAAAAGAAAAGAACGCCGGTGCTGCATTGAAAGGCCACTGTGCTAAAGCAAACACTGAAGCTAAGAAATCATTTATTGAATTTCGTAACCCAAGTGAAAATGAAGCCGCCGCCAAATTGGGAGACACATTTGATGTTTCTATTTTCGAAGAGGGGCAGTTCGTTGATATCGTAGGTACATCCAAGGGTAAAGGATTTCAAGGTGTGGTTAAACGTCACGGTTTTGCGGGTGTTGGTGAAGCCACCCACGGTCAGCACAACAGACTTCGTGCACCCGGTTCAATCGGAGCATGTTCTTTCCCTGCCCGCGTATTCAAAGGTATAAGAATGGCAGGTCAAACAGGCAATCGCCGAGTTAAGGCACTCAATGTGCAGGTACTTCGCATTGTACCAGAGCAAAATTTATTGTTGGTTAAGGGTTCCGTACCCGGCCATAATGGTTCCACCGTAATAGTAGAACGTTAATTATGAAATTGAATGTATTAAACAAACAGGGTGCTGATACCGGAAGAACTGTAACACTTTCCGGTGATATTTTTGGGATTGAACCCAATGATCATGCGATTTGGTTGGACGTTAAACAATTCCAGGCCAATCAGCGTCAGGGAACACACAAGACCAAAGATCGTTCTGAAATATCTCGCAGTACCCGCAAATTGTTTCGTCAAAAAGGTACCGGCGGAGCTCGTCATGGTAGCTTGAAATCTGGTATCTATGTTGGTGGTGGTCGTATTCACGGTCCACGTCCACGCGACTATTCTTTTAAGCTTAACAAAAAACTTAAGAAGCTGGCTCGTTTGAGTGCACTTTCATACAAGGCAAAAGAGAATAACATTTTGGTGGTTGAAGATTTCGAAATGGCAACTCCGAAAACAGCTGAATTCAAAGGATTTTTAAATGCTTTGAACATCAACGGTCGGACCTTGTTCGTAACTGCTGATACCAATAAAAACCTATACCTGAGCGGAAGAAATATAGAAGGTAACCGAGTAATGAAGGCCACAGATATCAATACCTATGAAGTATTGAAAGCGGGCAAGCTCATACTCACCGAAGGTGCATTAACAAAAATAGAAGAATCTAATAAACAATGATACTCAAGAAGCCGTTGATTACAGAAAAAATGACCGCTATCATGGATAAGCGTGGTCAGTATGGTTTCGTGGTAGATAAAAAGTCTACAAAAGACGAAATCAAAAAGGCCATCGAAGATTTCTATGGTGTGGAAGTAGCTTCTGTAAACACAATGATTGCAAGGGGGAAAATGCGTCGTAACAGGCGCACTGGCCAGATCTCCGGTTATACCAACGGGTATAAAAAGGCCATCGTGACGTTAAAAGAAGGTTTTAACATAGACTTTTACGAAAACATCTGATCATGGCAGTTAAACGTTTAAATCCAACAACGCCCGGTCAACGGTTTCACATCGCAAATTCCTTTGCTGAAATCACTACCGACAAGCCGGAGAAATCCCTGATTGTTCCAATTAAGAAATCAGGAGGAAGAAATAACCAGGGGCGCATGACCATGCGCTTTATCGGAGGTGGTCACAAGCGTCGCTACCGTATGATTGATTTTAAAAGAGCCAATCATGGAGTAGTAGGCGAAGTTCTTAGCGTGGAATATGATCCTAACCGCAGTGCTTTTATTTCCCTGGTTCAGTACGCCGATGGTGATAAAAGGTACATTATTGCTCCTAATGGCATCAAAGTAGGTCAAAAAATAGAACAGGGTCCCGGTGTTCCACCTGAAGTAGGCAATGCAATGCCGATGTCTGAAATACCCCTGGGCTCATTGATTCACAATATTGAAATGTCCCCCGGTCAGGGTGCAAAAATCTGCAGAAGTGCCGGTTCATACGCACAATTACTGGGTCGTGAAGATAAATACGCTACTATCAAATTGCCTTCAGGTGAAATGAGAAAGGTTTTGTCTGCTTGTCTTGCAACCATTGGATCTGTAAGCAACAGTGAGCATAACCTAACGCGCAAAGGCAAAGCCGGTAGAAGTCGCTGGATGGGTATCCGTCCTCGTACCAGAAGTACCGCCATGAACCCTGTAGATCACCCAATGGGCGGTGGTGAAGGCCGTAACAAAGGTGGACAGGCAAGGTCAAGAAACCTGATTTATTCACA
>JBEDNI010000024.1:0-14239 GCA_041170685.1 Bacteroidota bacterium
CATAGTGGTAAACAATGCTGTAGATCACCGCTATCTTCCGTATTTAAATAACAGCCGACTGCCCGTTTCTATGGAAGTAGACTGGATTCGGGTGTATGCTGACCCAAAACCGTAAAAAGCGCATTATTGAGGTCGGTTCTTTATTATCTTTACCCTTTGAATTTGCATGGCAGAAAAGAAACTTTTTCTCTTGGATGGCATGGCCCTGGTTTACCGGGCCTTTTTTGCCTTTAACCAAAACCCGCGTATTACCAGCACAGGCCTCAATGCCAGCGCTATGTTTGGTTTTACCAACACGCTGCTTGACGTGCTGAACAAACAAAAACCCACCCACATTGCTGTAGTTTTTGATACCGACAAACCTACCGACAGGCATATTGAGTATGAGAAATACAAAGCGAATCGCGAGGAAATGCCGGAAGACCTCCGTCGCAGTCTTCCCTATATACAGCGCATCATTGAAGGGTTTAACATCCCGGTCATAACCCATGATGGATACGAGGCCGATGACATCATCGGCACATTTGCGCTTCAGGCCGCCGAACTGGATTTTGATGTTTATATGATGACACCTGACAAAGATTTTGGTCAGCTTGTTCGCGATCATGTGTTCATCTACAAACCTGGCCGCATGGGCAATCCCGACGAAGTGCAGGGTGTGCCCGAAGTGCTGAAAAAATGGGAAGTGGAAAGGGTTGACCAGGTGATTGATATTCTCGGACTTTGGGGCGATGCGGTTGACAATATTCCCGGCGTGCCCGGAGTGGGTGAAAAAACCGCTAAAAAACTCATACAGGAGTTTGGCAGCATTGAAAACATTCTGGCCAATACCGGTCAGCTAAAGGGCGCGATGAAGGAAAAGTTCGAAAACAACCGCGAGCAAGCCCTGATGAGCAAAAGGCTGGCAACCATCAACACCGTTGTTCCCGTGGATTTACACCCCGATGAGCTGATATTGAAATTGCCTGATGAGGAAAAACTGAAAGAGGTTTTCAACGAACTGGAGTTTCGCACCATGATGAAACGGGTGTTTGGCGACAATAGCGCTCCGGGTGCGGCACCGGTAAAAACAAACCACATGCAGGGAAGCCTCTTCGACACACCGGAGGCACCCGTTCTTGAGCCGACAAGAGAATACAAAACCCTTCAGGATGTTAAACACCGCTACATTCTGTGTCATTCCGAAGAACTGATTCAGGAGGCGATTCAGCAAATGCAGAATTCAACCGAATTTTGCTTTGACACCGAAACCACCGGGTTGGTGGCATTCGATGCCGACATTGTCGGTCTGGCGCTGAGCTGCAAGCAAAATGAAGGCTACTACATCCCTTTTCCGCGAGAATTCGAGGCCGCTAAAGACTTGTTTGCCCGTTTTCGCGAACTGTTTGCAGGAAAAAACCGCAAGGTGGCGCAAAACCTTAAGTATGATGTGTCTGTACTCAAACGCTACGAAATAGAGGTCTCAGGCCCGTGTTTCGACACCATGCTGGCTCACTATCTTATAGAGCCCGATATGCGCCATAACATGGACTTATTGGCCGAAAGCTATTTGCACTATAAACCCATCAGCATCGAAACCCTTATTGGTAAAAAGGGCGCAGCCCAACTCAGTATGGCCGTGGTGGATGTGGAAAAAGTCAAAGAATATGCTGTTGAAGACGCAGACATCACCCTACAACTTAAACAAAAACTTGAACCTGAGCTCCACAATAGAAACGTATACAGGGTTTTTGAAAATTTAGAAATGCCTTTGGTTTCTGTGCTGAGCGATGTTGAGCAAGAGGGTGTTCGGATTGACACTGAGTTTTTGAAAGACTATAGTAAAGAACTTAACAGGCAAAGTCTGGAAATACAAACCCGCATATTTGAGCTTGCAGGAGAGGAATTCAATATTTCCTCACCCATGCAGGTAGGAAAGATATTGTTTGAAAAACTGAAACTGGTAGACAAGCCCAAGACCACCAAAACAGGCCAATATCAAACGGATGAGGAAACCTTGCTATCACTGGCGGGTGAACATGAAATCGTTCAGCGCATTCTGGATTTCAGGCAGTTGCAGAAGCTCAAAGGAACCTATGTGGATGCTCTACCCCTATTGGTAAACCAAAGAACAGGAAGGGTTCACACTTCCTTCAATCAGGCTGTGGCGGCCACAGGTCGCTTGAGCAGTCAGAATCCAAACCTGCAGAACATTCCCATTCGCACGGAGCTGGGCAAAGAAGTGAGGAGGGCGTTTGTGGCACGAGACGAAAACCACGTATTGTTGAGTGCGGATTATTCTCAGATAGAATTGCGTGTGATTGCCCATGTGAGTGGAGACGAGGGGATGATGGACGCATTTAGGCAGGGAATAGACATTCACACCGCTACAGCATCAAGGGTGTGGGGTGTTCCGCTGGGTGAAGTTGACAAAGACATGCGTCGCAAGGCAAAAACCGTCAATTTTGGTATCATTTACGGAATATCTGCATTTGGATTGAGCCAGCGGGTGGGTATTTCACGGAAGGAAGCCAAAGAAATCATTGACAACTACTTCGAGAAGTTTCCGGGCATTAAAAACTACATGGACAACACCATTGCCTTTGCGCAGCAACATGGTTATGTGGAGACCATCCTGGGACGCCGTCGCTACATCCGAGACATAAATAGCCGGAATGCTACTGTGCGCGGTTTTGCCGAACGAAACGCCATCAATGCACCCATTCAGGGAAGTGCTGCAGACATGATTAAATTGGCGATGATTAATATTCATACCTGGCTGAAAGAAAATCATCCCACAACCCGCATGATTTTGCAGGTGCATGATGAATTGCTGTTTGAGGTTCCTAAAAATGAGGTGGAAATTGTTGCACCACATATTAAACACATTATGCAAACGGCCATGTCGCTTAAAGTACCGGTAGAGGTGGAATACGGAACCGGAGACAACTGGTTGCAGGCCCATTAAGAAAGACCAACAAAACACCACAAATTGTCGTTATAGGGGTAGAATACAAGGCACCATGAAAAGCATCTGTTTTTTTCTGATTATGTTTTGGATGGCCGCCATTATGGCGCAGCCGGGAAGTGAATTACTGGCAAGGCAATACATGCAAAATAGAGAGTATGAAAAGGCTGCGGTCCTATATGAGGAGTTATGCACCAAAAACCCCACAGAAATTAATTTGTATGATGCGTATCTATCGGCCTTGCTGATGAGTAAACAGGGAGAAAAAGCAGAAAAAATGGTAAGCAGGCGTAAAAAAAAGTATCCGCAGGTGCTGCAGTATCGTGTAGATGAGGCCTATTTGCTTGAAAACAAAGGACAGGTAACGGAGGCGGAGAAATTGTATAAAAAAGTGGCGGATAATCCGGACTTGTCTATACAGCAATACTACGAAGCAGCAGATGCATTTAGGCGCAGAGCAAAGTACAACTGGGCGATTTATGTGTATGAACAGGGTGAAGAAAAATTTGGTGTTTCCTCAGATTTTTCAACCCGCCTGGCTCAGATGTATATGGAAACCGGCAACAAAGCCAAAGGGCTGGAAAAATATGTGCAAATGGTATTAACCGCAGGATACGCTTACGAGCAGAGCAAACAACTGTTTGAGATGAACGTGACCGACAGTGCGGATTTTGCAACTTTGCGAACGATTTTGTTGCGAAAAATGCAAAAATCACCGGACAACTATGAGTTGAACGATCTGCTAAAATGGACCTTTATCAAAACCAAAGACTGGGAGTCGGCCTTCATACAGACCAAAGCCCTTGATAAGCGACTAAAAGAAAAAGGGGTTCGGTTAATTGAACTGGGAGATCTTTGCGTAAGCAATGAGGCCTGGTCTGTTGCAACCCGTTGCTATGAATACGTAAAAACCCTGGGAGCATCAGGGGAATACTATTATGCTGCAGTTTCAGGGTTGCTGGAAACCCGTTTTCAGCAATTGAAAACCGAAACAAAACCAACCCACGAAACCTTGTTGGCCCTAGAAACAGAGATGGTGCAGGTTTTAAACGAAAACGGCAAAAACAATAGCACATGGAGCATCGCTTCGAGACTGGCAGATGTTTACACCCAGTATAAGCACACTCCAGAGAAGGCTGTTGATTTGCTGGAAAGTTTTTACCGCACGCCCGGATTGTCGCCCCGAAACCAAGCTGAAGCCAAGCTGGCACTGGGCGATGCCTATGTGGCAGATAGCGATGTATGGAGCAGCGAATTATTGTTTGCGCAGGTAGAAAAAGATTTTCCTGAAGACCCTTTGGGACAGGAGGCAAAATACCGCCGGGCCAGGCTTAGTTACTACCGCGGCGATTATGACTGGGCTATGCTGCAGCTGGATGCACTAAAAGGTGCCACTACGCAACTGATTTCCAACAACGCCATACGCCTTGCGCTCACCATTACCGAAAACTTGGGCATAGACAGCAATTATGATGCGTTGGAGCGTTTCAGCAGGGCTGAACTGTTACTGGCGCAAAACAAACTGGAAGAAGCAGAGCACGAGATGGATAGTATTCCCAAACTATACCCCGGTCATTCTTTGTCCGATGAAATTTTGCTGCAAAAAGCCGTGATTCGGGAGAAGCAATACCGCTTTGCGGAAGCGGTGGAACTTTATAACACGCTGGTGGTGGCCTTTGGTCATGATATTCTGGCGGATAATGGATGGTATCGGCTGGGGCTGCTCTATGAGTACAAGCTGAAAGATATTGAAAATGCTCGCAAGGCCTACGAAAAAATCATTTTGGAGTTTCCGGGAAGTTTCTTCATGCCGGATGCCCGTGCAAGGTTCAGAAAATTACGGGGAGATAAGTTGGGCTCCTGACTATTTCTTACCAACAACATCTTCTTTGCGTTTGCGTCGCAACCTGTAATACATCAAAATACAGCCCACAAACAGACCTGTCATTACCCAGGCAGGGGTATTGGTATACCACACAATTTTCAGGCGGTCGGCATCTACCGTAAATCCGGCAAGCGCCTCAATGGCGGCCACGGCGGCCACGGCGAGGCACAACAGACTCATTACATGGTAGCGTATCATTCTTTTTTCGGTTTATGGTTCCGTTAACGTTCAAAATCTCCCAGTCGGAAAAAGTCTGGTCGCTTTCCATGCCTTCTCCGGTAATAATCTGATCCGGCGTGGTGATTTTCACAAATTTATCGGTGTAAATGCGCCCCTTTTGTTGGTCCCACACCAACTCTTCGGTTTCCAGTTTCTCGCACTTCATATTCAGCACCCGCACATTTCTTCTAACCACCATTCGTTTTTGCTCTGTGTAGGAGATACCATATTCGCTGAGCAAATAACTTTCTATATTCCCTTTCACATCCAAAAACTCAGCACGAATGCCCTTGGGCATTTCTATGTAGGGGTTGCGTACATTCTTCACGCCAATCATTACAGGGCATTCAACAATGGCTTTTAAAATCCCGGAATCGGTATATTCGATGGTGACATTTTCCGCTGTTTCACGGGTGGCAATGCTGTCCGTTTTTTTACTTCGGTAGCTACCTCCGGGCTTTTCAGAGCAGGCGCCCCACAGCAAAACCACACCAAACAAAACCCCAAAGATGCGCATCAGTCAAATTTACGGCGTTGGAACCAGATGTCTCCCAGATTCATGCTAAGGGAAAACACAAGGTATTCTTCTCGGGCGAGGCCTGTTGCATTTTTGCCTCGGCGAATGTAATCTGCCTGAAAATGCACGATACTTCTTAGGCTGCGGTTATCATAGTATCGTCGCGAAAGCGGAATGCCAAAACCAATGAAAGCCCGATTTTCTGACACTGTATAAGGGCTTCCTGAAGAGGTAAGCACATTTTGTGTTTCGGACAATGCAACACCCATTCTAAGGGGTGGCCTCATTCTCTTTTTTCCGGGAGTTTTTTCATCCATTGGGTTTAGCGTTAATGAAACACCATAATCACTCCTGTTGGCCAAGGTCCCCCCCGGATTAAAAAACGCAGAATAATTACCCCATAAAGACTTTCGATAATCTAAGGCCACGCTGATGGATCGACGGAAACGAAACTGATATCCCACTCCGAACGACGCCGGCATGGTGAAGGATTGTTTACCCGATTGCACATCCAAAACAGTATCTACCACCAACAAGCGGTTTACGCTTCCGCTGCTAACGAGCTCGAGCGTTCTGGCTGTGCGAAACTGATTGGCAGACATACCACTGTGAAAACCATAGCTAAATCCCAGCGAATGAGACGCGCTGTCTTTTTCCAGGGTAAGCAGCAGTCCGGCGCGGTGTTGTATGCCTTTAATGTCAACAACCCGCTCATCTTCAACAAATTGAAAACCAACGGTATCCGGAAAACTAAACACGGCATTGTCTTTAATTTGTCCAAACATATAACCGCCCGAATAGCCAAGATGCAATATGTTGCCAAGTTTTATAGCCTGTGTCAATTCCAACACATTAACACCACCGCTGCCCACGTGAGAAGTTCTGTTTTTGAACGGTTCTGAGCGCTCAAAAGAATAGTTATAACCCATACTGGTAGAAGGGTAAAGCGCAATGGCGGAATTCCAGGCAAATGGGATTGATTTGTGTTTTTTTACGGGTTTACCATTAATCAAGGTTTCATATGGTTTCCTTTTTTCAGTTCGATAGTTGTTGAACGCCAGGCTGATATAACTGAAAGACCCGCCATTAAAAGACTGCGTTTCGTTACCGG
The DNA here is from genome assembly GCA_041170685.1 of Bacteroidota bacterium. GTDB lineage: Bacteria > Bacteroidota > Bacteroidia > NS11-12g > UBA955 > RGEC01. Next base: position 6,680 of record JBEDNI010000024.1, read on the forward strand.
ACTGTATTTTTCCAAACCGACCGTTCATCCCAAAATCAAGTGTTGCATAGCGTAAATTACCCAGGGTGGCCGGGTTTAACAAACTGTAACTATATGCGCCGGTATAAGTCTGGCTTGCGGCTCCCGCCTGTAAAAAATTGGGCTGAATAAGCTCACCCAGACCGAAATTGCTGTAAGGCGAAAGGGTATAGTTCTGGCCCGAAGTCTGAGCACTCAAACCAATCACGCCACCAAAGGCAAGCATGCAAAGGGTTTTCCTAATATCCATTCAGGCGCAGTATGTGATATAATCCGTAGTGAAGCAGCAAAGGTTCTGCAAATATCTTTGTTTTGAGGCGTTCTGCCAAAAATGGGGCGTCACCGCCTGTTAATACCACCATAAGATCCGGGCCTCCTGCCATAAAACCGGCGATTCTGCCTTCAACCTCCGCAGTAAACCCGTGCTGAACGCCACTAAGCATGGCGGTTTCTGTACTATTACCAATAAGGGTATTAAAATCGCGATGAGCCACTTCCGGCAGTCGCTGCGTGTGTTCTGAAAGGGCTTTGTATCGCATCATCAAACCCGGAGAAATACTACCCCCGTGATAAACATTGTTTTTAAGCAGTTCAAACTTTAGGCAGGTTCCGGCATCCACCACAAGCAGGTCTTTTCCGGGGAACAAAAATGCAGCGCCGGCCACCCCTGCCAACCGATCCGCACCCAGTGTTTCAGGGGTTTGATAGGTCAACCCAAACGGGAGCGTTGCTTTGTGACTGATGGATAGAACAGGGCATTTTACGGAAGAAAAATCAGGGTTATCATTTGCTACATTGGCAAGCCCCACAGCCAAACAACCGGTGGTTTCGGGCAAAGTTTCCACAAAACCGGAATCCAGCAAAGATCCTTCCTTAGAAAAACGGGCGAACTTGGTTCTTGTGTTGCCAATATCCAGGGTCAGGTACATACAGGTTTGTTGCTGTCAAAGTTACGCCTGCGGCGCATGTGTAACCCTATTTTTTTGATGGGTTTGGCTTTTTATCTCAATCAAAGCTAATATCGCAGTTGTTGAAGCCGCATAGATTTCCCCTCGCCATTCTATTCATCGGGGCCACGCTTCGCTGTATATGGCCTGCTGACATGGAATGGAAGTATGACGAACAGGAGATGTTTCGTCTGGCCGCTCAGGCATGGGAAAACGGCTTACCCCTAATGGGAATGCAGTCAGGAGCCGGTTTACCAAATGCGGGCTTTAGTATATGGCCCTTTGCGCTGTTGTATGGAATATGCCCGACACCGTTGTTTATGGCGATGGGGGTTCAGGGGCTAAATGTGATGGCGCTGGCCCTGATGTTATATTGTGCATCACAATATGAAGAACCACTTAAAAACAGACTTTATTGGGGGTTAGCTGTGTATGCTGTTTCTCTGATGCCGGTATTGTTTGCACGAAAAATATGGGCTCAGGATTTAATCCCTGTTTTTGTTGCCGCGATGTGGTGGGGATATCTAAAAAGTAAAAAAGGGTATGCATTACTACTAACGGGAGTTTTTTGTGCATTTGCAGGGCAGTTGCATCTGAGCGGGTTTTTCTATGCTGCCGGGTTTTTAACAGCGATGTTCATTTTTAAAAAACTCACCCAAAAACAATGGGTGTGGCTGTTTGCCGGCATTGTTCCTGCAGCAATGCCCGGCATACCCTGGTTGCAGTCGGTAATAAATGGAGGCGGTGGAATATCACACTTCAGCAACATCTTAAAATTCGAATACTGGCTGCGTCTTGTTACCGACACACCGGGTTTTAATATGTATTATTTTGCCGCAGGCGAATGGAAAACCTTTATAACAGTTCCTTCCGGAACATATTTACCCCCGCTGCTCGCAACCGGGATATCAGGGTTGTTCCTGCTTGGTTTTTTTAAATTCATCAAAACAGGGTTTTCAGATCTAAAACCTTCGCAACCTATTGGTTTTTTGTTGTTCGCCTTTGTGATTATACCCGGCATACTCATCACCCTTTCGGGGATTCCTGTTCGATCTCACTATATGATTGGCGCGTTACCTGTAGCTTCAATTGTTTTTTCAATAATTGTTTCCAAGTCATTTAAATACAGTGCTCAGTTTATAGTAGTACTTCAATTAATTTTTACAATACTTTTTCTGTTCTTTATACATAGTTCCGATACCCTGAGAGGGGATTACGGAACCCCTTACCGCAACCAAGTTAAGTCAAACGCAGAAAATCATCCCAGTAATCAGGCACTTCCGGGCCCAGATTAAACAGCAAGTCCAAAGCGCTCACATCCGGTCGAAAACCATGCTTATCTTCAAAAACCTGCGGGTACGGCGGCGGTTGTGGTTTTGGGTCAGTATAAGTCCAATCATCCACATAAACCAGCGGCACAGGGCATTGTAATTGCTTGTGCAAACAATCAATAGATGCTACAATCAATTCTTTAAGGCACATTGTGTCTGTGTTTAACAGGGGCAAAACTCTATAATCGTAAAACTCAAAAAAAGGGGCACCGCCATACGCGGTAGTAATGGCTCTGATATGTTCCTTTACCCAAGGATTCTGCGAACTGATGCGGGTTTCCGCCAACAACGCAGATCCCCCATGAACGATAGGCAATGAAAGTGTCTGTAAGTTGTTGGGCCCCGCTATAGTATATCGGGATCGGGGTGTTTGTTTTTCAAAATTTCCACCGATGGCCACATTGAGACAGCCGTTTTTCAAACCCTGCAAAAACCAGGAGACAGGCGGAAACACATATGGAGGAAGGTTTTCAGGCATTGTTAAGGTCATCCAACAATCCAGAGATGGATTTTTGTAACACAGGATGAATAAAATCGGGGGCAATCTCAGCCAAGGGTTTCAATACAAATGCCCTTTCGTGCATATGGGGGTGAGGCACATAAAGCCCCGGTTCGTTGATGATGCGTGAATCATAAAACAACACATCAATATCGATGGTACGTGGCCCCCATTTTTCTGCCCGGCTGCGACCCATATCCTGTTCTATCTGAAGCAGCATTTCCATTAATTGTATGGGTGGTAGGCGGGTTTTAACCCGCAGCACCCTATTTAGAAAATGGGGCTGGTCGGTTTTCCCCCAGGGGGCTGTTTCCACAATGCTGCTTCGGGCGTCAATAGGCCCCACCCATTCTGTAATGGCTTCTTCGGCCTGAATTAGGAGGGTTTCTCGGTTGCCCAAATTGGATCCGGAAGACAGGTAAACCGTGTGCACGATACAAAAGTAGTGAATGCAGTTATTTTGCTATGACACGCTCAGTCTTTTTGCTCAGATAAGATTTTAGGCGAAGCGAGGCGTTGATGCGAACATCCATATAAAACAGGTTATAGTCCCCTATATGGTAGTTAGGGTTTTTAATCAGGCGGCTGCCCGGAAACCGGGGGCGATGGACCCACAGAACAGTGTTTTTCACCTTGGCATCACAAATCTGCGGGCGAACCTTTTTAAAATCCTGAAGCACAGCGCCCTTATGCAGCGTTTGCGAAACCAGGGCAGTATCTGTGGTCCATGTAATGGGGTTGTGGCAAACCGCCGGAAAGGAAGCAACTCCATAGCCATAGCGCCAGGTACGCCAACTGGTCCAGCAGCCAAAGTCTGAGCTGTCTTTGCAGGGCGGAATCAGAGAGAATGAATCTGCCGGAACCGGCATGCCGGGCAGGTAGGCACCAACAAAATCCTGCTGCAAGGGTGTACCCTCTACAAATTCACGTAAAATTCTGTGAGCGTGTATGGTTCCCTGACTGTGGGCGGCAATCAAAAACGGCCTGCCGTTTCGGTGTTGGCTTAGGTACACTTCAAAAGCCCTTTTAACATCCGTGTAGGCCAGATCCAGGGCCTGTTTTTTATCTGATAAATTGGGCGTGATAAAACAAAAATAGTGGGCTTGCCGGTAGCGGGGAGCATAGACATGGTAACTACCATTGAAAATACTGGCCTGATAACGAATGCTTCCATGGTCGGTCTCTCTGTTGATTGTGGCATTGCGAACATCGGCATTCCAACGAAATGAGTCGCCGCTGTTTCCCGTGTATGAGGTGGGGTGGACAAAAAAAACATCGGCTTCCGGAACGTTTTGCGAACCCACCATACCTCTGGGAACCTCATCTGAGGGGTCTTTTTTGTCTGGATGGGCAGCCCAGTTATCCATCAGTGAATACTCCGGGGCCGGCGGTGTTGGATATTCACCAAACCGTTTATCAATCACGACGCCCTGTCGAATCTGCTTGCGGACTTTTCCGCCCTGAGCAAGTGACACGTCAGGGGAGACCAACAAAAACGGGATTAAAAAAAGTAAAGCCCTAATTGCGGTTCTCATGGTAGTTCAAAGGTATTAAAAACGATCTCAAACAAACAAAGATGGTCGTCACACATCGTAATTTTATCGAAGCGATGCTATCCTGGCAAGGCATTTGCCATATTTGGGGTAAATTCGCCGACATGAAAAAACTCTTTTCACTTAGTTTACTGATTCTGGCCACATTTGTCCTGTTTGCTCAGGATCGTGTTTCCACCTACAGCGAGGAAAAAACCGACAAATGGACGGTAAGAAAATTTGAGGGAGATCCTTTGAACGTGAGGATTTATACCTTTAAAAACGGCCTGACCCTTATCACCAGCAAAAATCCGCGTACACCCCGCATTCAAACAATGGTAGCGGTTCGCACAGGCAGTAAAAACGATCCAGCCAACAACACCGGACTGGCGCATTATCTGGAGCATATGCTTTTCAAGGGAACCGACCGCTATGGAACCCTTGACTGGAGCAAAGAGAAACCCCTTCTGGACCGGATTGACGCACTATATGATCAATATAATCAAACCCGTGATGAAAGTGCCAGAAAAGCCATATACAAGAATATTGACAGCGTAAGCCGGTTGGCGGCAAAATGGAGTATTGCCAACGAGTTTGATAAAATGTGTCAGGCGATGGGGGCAGAAGGAACCAATGCATTCACAAGCAATGAGATGACGGTTTACATTAATGATATTCCGACCAATATGTATCACAAATGGCTGGAGCTGGAATCAGAGCGTTACCGCAATCCCATACTCAGATTATTTCATACCGAGCTTGAAGCGGTATACGAAGAAAAAAATATCAGCTTGGACCGTGATGGTGATAAGGTTGACGAAAAACTGATGGCAGAGCTGTTCAAAAAGCACAATTATGGCCTTCAAACCACCATAGGCACGGTAGAGCATCTAAAAAACCCCAGCCTGAAAGCCATCCGCGATTACTTCAATGCCTATTATGTACCCAACAACATGGCCATTATTCTGGCGGGAGACATTGACCCGGATATGGCCGCCGACGGTGTTGCTGAGCATTTTGCCTGGATGCAGCCAAAAGAGGTTAAAACGTATGAATTTGAGGGGGAAATGCCCCAGGGTGCCCCCCGTCGTTTCGATGTGGTGGGACCTGATGCAGAATGGGTGAGTATCGGATATCGCATGCCGGGCGCCGGAACCCGCGAGGCCCGCGCCGCCAAATTGATTGACCTGATTCTGAATAACAGCAGTGCCGGCTTGATTGACCTGAACCTGGTAAAAGCGCAGAAGGTACTGAGTGCCAACAGTGGTGTTAATGTGTTGAATGATTACAGCATTTTTGAGCTTACCGGCAAACCCCGTGAAGGGCAGACATTGGAGCAGGTACGCGATCTTTTGCTTTCACAGATGGAGCTTATCCATGCCGGAAATTTTGATGATTCGCTGGTGAAATCCATTGTCCTTAATGAGGAAATCAGCCGCCTCGAACAATTTAAAGAAAACGCCAACCGTGGTTTTTTTCTCATGGAAAGCTTTATCAATGGACAGGGTTATCAAAAACAATGGAATGAGTTTTGGGCCATGAAGCAGCTCACCAAAGAAGATATTATGGAGGTGGCAAGGGAATTTCTGGATCGTGAGCGGGTAGAGGTATTCAAGCGCAGGGGCATTGACAGTGCTGTTTCCAAAATCAACAAGCCGGAAATCAGCAGTGTGGAACTCAATCGCGATAAACAGAGTGCCTTTGTAACAGAATGGCTCGAGGAAGAGACCCGCTCTTTGGCGCCGGTGTTTGCCAATGTAAAGGAGGGGATTGTTCACACAGCCCTTGGTAAAGCCGCCGTTCATTATGTAAAAAATAGCGAAAACCGCCTATTTGCGATGTCTTATGTGTTTGCTTATGGTAAAAACCACAATAAGTCCTTACCATTATCAATGCAATACATGCGGTATGCGGGCATTCCAGGGATGAACGCCGAACAAATCAGCAAAAAGATGTACGCACTGGGATGCAGTTTTTACACCAGTGTTGGAGACGAAGAAACCTACATTTCACTCACGGGACCGGAGGAAAATTTCGATGCGGCACTTCGCATTCTTGAGGGATTGTTAAACAACCCCGTAGCGGATGAAAAGGCCTTTAAAGATATGATAGAGGGGGAATTAAAAAAACGCGAAGACAGTAAACTGAACAGCCGCGCCATCAGCAGCAGATTGAACAGCTATGCCATGTACGGCGCCGATAATCCTTCATGTTGGATATTGAGTAATGCTGAGTTGAAATCCCTAAAAGCAACCACTCTGACGGACCAAATAAAATCCCTAAAAGCGATTTCTCATGAGATATTGTATTATGGACAAAGAGAGCAGGCGAAACTGATGGGCACGCTGGGGCAAATCCACGGAGAACCAAAATCGTTTGTTAAAACCAAACCAGCTAAAATATTTATTCCCCGAGAAAACAAAGAAAACGAAGTGTATTTTGCTGATTATAAACAAGTTCAGGCCAGTATATACTGGCTGAATCGCGATGGATTATACAACGCATCAGAGGAGCCTGTTGCCACCGCATTTAATCAGTATTTTGGTGGTGATATGAGCAGCGTGGTATTCCAAAACATCCGCGAAGCAAAGGCCCTTGCCTACAGCACGTACGCAGGATACAGTATACCCGACCAGAAAGACAAATACTGCACCGGTATGGCATTTATTGGAACCCAGGCCGATAAATTTCATGATGCCATTGCCGCCATGAACGAATTGCTTAACAGGATGCCGGCAGACAGCAATGTGTTTGCGCTGGCCAAAGAAAGTCTGAAGAACAGGGTAGAAACGTCCCGAACCACTGAAGATTATCTTATCAGCACCTACATGAGTCTCCGCAAAAAAGGTCAAGATACCGATGCCAACAAAGCCTTGTATGAAGCCCTTCCGACCCTTTCGCTGAAAGATATTGAAGCATTCCATAAAAACCACATAAGCAACCGCAAACGGGCGCTGTGTGTGGTGGCAAGCAAAGAGAAAATCAGCCGTAAGGATCTTGAGTCTGGAAACGTTGTTTGGATATTAAACCCGAAGTCGGGAGACTTCGGGGAGCGGCATTGCTGGGTCTAACGCTTGTGGATAGTTTAATAGAATAGTTTTTAAAATGGCAATTGCCTGAAGTCGGGAGACTTAGGGGAGCTGTTTTGGTATAGCGATGTTAATCAGCGCCGTCCGTTTTGGCCCTAGCAACAGCTTTTGACCCCACCATTTTGCCCATCTCCATGCCGATTT
>JBEDNI010000025.1:0-13465 GCA_041170685.1 Bacteroidota bacterium
TTTTTAAACAAAACACGAATGGCGTCAGATATTTCACGGTATAAATGCTGCATTTGGGGGTCATTTTTCAGCAATTCCATTTGCATTAACAAGGTTTGCGCATCATTCCGTATCGCAGGCCCGGTCTGTGCATCTTTTATATCTGAGAACTGAAGCTTTTGAACTGTTTGTTTAATAATTGGAAGTAATAATTCAGGATTCATCCCCTTGTTTTCAAGCACAGTGGAGGCGAACATAAACATGGCATTGCTGAAATTATTGGCTATTACTGCTGCCAAGTGAGCATTTTGCCTTTGTTCTTGCGAACAGACCTGAGGAGAACTGCCCATATTTAAGAAGATTGACAGCAGAAAATCTTGCACCTCTATCACAGGAGATTCTATAAAAACGGGAACATTGGTCCATTCCGATGGCACCCGGGTGGAAAATGTTTGCATGGGCCAGCAAACTGCATCGCAGTGCGGATGAAGGGGCTGCATTCCACTGCAATGTATCACCATAGAAAATTGCTGTTTTAATGATTCAGCGGCAGAGGCAATGAAACGATCGGGAATGCATAAAAACACGCCCGCCTCTTGATCTGCATGCTCTGTTATGGAATAAACGGGGTGAGACAATTGCTTCCCGGCGGTGGTACTCAGCCATCCCGCAAAGCATAAATCAGGAGTGCGCTGCAATACCTCACCGAGGGCTATGCCCATGTTACCGGTACCTGCAATATACCATTTATGCGGCAGCATTCTGTTTGACACGGTACACAACCGCCATGGTAAATCCCACCACCATTATGATGGTTCCTGCCCATACCAGATTGATCCAGGGGAATTCTATGGCCTTTATAACGATGTAATTTTTCTGAGGACTTCTCTCCCCTGTTTTTATTAAAAATCTTACTTGATCTGCAGACTGCCCGGGATCGGGAATTTCAATATTGACAATATCCGTCAGTACGCCCAGTTCCGAGCTCAATGATGGTATGGATGAAAAGTCATTTTGACTGATGTTTACAACAAATTTTGGAAAGAGTACAGCCGTATCCTGCAAACGGATAGCGGTAATCCTCAGTTCTACCCCTGCAGCTCCATCCTCGCTATTAAATCTTTTCACGCTATCAATCCGAAGTTTCACTTTACCCGATTCTGTAAGAAAGGTTTCTCCGGGAGCAGCTACAGTTTCTTTAAAATCACTGAACGGCTCCTTCTTTTCCAGACTGCTCTCATAATTTACATGGGTAAAGATATCCCTACTGAGAAAATGACGGGTGCTGGGCTCTGCCAGTAAACCCATTTTAGGGTTATTCTGAGTTTTGGGCAACAGGGTAAAGCTATCAGCCAGGGTTCCGTCTTTATTCAGTTTGGTAAAAAACACTTTGAAATATTTATCAATACTATCATTGTCTTTACCTTGCAAAACAGATTGATAGGTTGCCTTAAATTCACCCAGCTGAACCGGCTGATTTTGGTATAATATCACATTTTCCCTGTTGAATTTCACAGCCTTTTCATCCACTTTACCGTCCTTGTTGAGTTCCGAAGCAAAGCGAATGCCTTCCGATGAGGTGAGAATCTTCTGATTGACTGAAGAAACCAGCACCCCTACAAGTAAAACTCCAAATCCGGCATGAGCAACACTTCCTCCCCAGGCAAGCCACTGCAGCTTCTTCTGATGTCGGAGGTACAGTACATTGGCAATAAACAGCATCATTCCAAACAGCAGAAAAATCAGATATTTTGGCTCACTGATACCGAAATTCAGGTTGACCAAAAGGGTTAAACCTACACTGATAAGAAGCACCTGCAACAGTTGCTTTTTCAATACTTTTGGATCAGTATCACGCCAACGGAAATATTGTCCGATGGCCATAAGCAGCATCACAGGCATGGCAAGCCACAGTTGAAAAGCATTATACTCCTCAGGCTTGGCCGGGGCCTTGCTAAATCCAAATAATTTATTGAAAACAGGAATGGATGTAGCTGAAAATACCTGCACCAGTGATAAAATAAGAAACATGGCACCGATAAACATCCACAGCTCGCGGCTAAGCCAGCGCTCATCATCCTGTTCAGTGCGGGTTCTTGAGTACAGTTTGTAAATAAACAATCCAAAAACTCCAATAAAAACGACCACCCCGGTCCATTTCATCACTGTGGTTAGTTGCGCCTGGTTGGTCTTACCTCCGAACAAGGTTAACAAACTGAAAACTAAAACCAGCAGTACAAAACCACCGATAACAGACCATTGCCACCGGGGTTTCTGCAAAGCAGACAGCACGCTGAGTAACATAATGGACAATAATAGTATAAGAAGCTGCCCGCTGAGACCAAGGTCTGTGAAAGAGTGAACGCTGGCCTCGCCCAGTATACCGCTTCGGGTAAGAAATGTGGCATATAGCACCAGCCAGAAACTTAATTGCACCAGCAAATGAGCGGTAAAAAGATGTCGGCCTGTGCTTTTGGATATCAGCAACATGTGTGAAGCCGATGCCATAATTAACCACGGCATCAGACTCGCATTTTCTACAGGATCCCAGGCCCAGTATCCACCAAAAGACAAACTTTCGTAGGCCCAAAAGCCACCCATTATGATGCCGGCCCCTAAAATACCTACACATACAAGACTCCAGACGATGGCAGGGCTCACCCAGCCGCGGTCATTATTTTTCCATAGTCCGGCGATGCTGTAGGCAAAGGGCACCATGGCTGTGGCAAATCCCAGAAACAGTGTAGGCGGATGGATAACCATCCAGTAATTTTGAAGCAACTGATTGAGGCCGTTACCATCCTTAAATATCTGAAGGTAATTGGCAGGACCGCCCACCGTTCCCATTACGGGTATCTGTAGAAAATCGGGGCGCTGCTCTCTCAACAGATCAAACGGACTGCTGCCTACATGAATAACCCAGTCTGCAGTTCCCTGTCCAAGCCCCAGTACCATGGTGCTTAGTCCCAGCTGAATAAAGGAAATAACCGCCATGACCGGGCCTTCCCATTGTCCGGCTTTCCGGGTAAGAATTAAGCCCAGTAACGCATTCCAGAACATCCACAATAGAAAACTCCCCTCCTGGCCCTCCCAAAAACAGGATATCATGTAATACACCGGCAATGCATTGCTGCTGTGTCGCCAGGCATAATAATACTCATATCGATGCTTGAAAATAATCCAAAAGAGTATGCCGAAGATGGCAAGCACGGAAAATGCCTGCAGGTAAAATAACCGTCTGCCGAGCAACCGATGCTGCTCCAAATCTTTATTGGCAGCCCTAAAATAATACCAGGCCGCACCAAGAGAAGAAACGGTACACAAGACAATGAAAAACTGGCCCACATTACCCGGCCAAAGCATTTCTCCGCTGAACTGAATTTGATTCACGGTTTACCTGTTATTTACCGGCTCTTCGTTATACTTGCTGGGGCATTTACTGAGTATAGAATTAGCTCTGAAATACTCCGCCTCCTGATAACCAATCAACACCATCTTTTGGCTTCGTTCCATATCCTGGGGCTTGGGTTTTCCATAAATCACCTTCATCTCCTTGCCCAGACTGTCTACAGCCCAAAACTCCAGGTAGTTGGGGTCTTTTTGAGGATTATAAAGAATGGGTTTTTGTTTATTTAAGGTGCATACCACATGGTATTCTTTCCCCGGATTTTCTTTGGCCAGATCCTGTGCATCTTTAAACGCAATGTACTGAGTTGTATTTCCGTAAAGACTAACAACCGCACCTATCCCTGCTGCAGCCATGATTAATAAAATAATGTGCAGTGGTTTCATGATGATTTTTCCTTTTCCTTTTCCATCCGTGTAATTTTTCTGTCAAGGTATATTAAGTAACCTGCCACGCCCGCGAAGATGATGATCAGCACAACTGCCACCACATTAAACTTTGCATTTCCGCGCATGGGATTATTGTCTGCCAGCAATGGACTTGCCATACTCATCAAAAACAACATCAATATTTGGAAAATTGACTTTTTTTTCATATATTCAGGGTAGATAATTCTTTAATTTATTGGATCTGTAGAGCAGTGATGCCATCCATAGCCATAGTAATATCCAGCCCAATATTGCCGGATAAAAAAACATTCGCATCGTATTGTCCAGATCGTATTGATTGAATCCCACAGTTCCACCTGCCCCTGGATGCAAACTATCGCCGCTAAGTTTGGGCATAATCACAATCAGGGCTATGAAAATAGGAAAAACAAACAGGTTATATACCGCACTGATGCGGGCTTTCTGATATTCATCGCCAATTCCGGACCTTAATAACAAATACGCTCCATACATGAGCATTCCAATGGCAACACCATTCAGCTTGGGGTCTCGGGGCCACCAGCTATCCCAGGTTACACTGGCCCACACAGAACCTGTAGCACAACCCAGAAATCCGGCCAGAATGGCCACCCTGATGAGGGCATCGCTTCTCATGTCAAAAAGCAGATTGGGTTTTATAAGATATTTTACGGAGTACACCGCTGATATTAACAACAGAAAAATCATGCTGAACCACATGGGAACATGGTAAAACAGATTTCGTATGCTTTCATTCAGAATGGGCCTGTTAGGAAAGGTAACTGCCTCAGATTTTAATTCATCTGCTACCACCATCACCGCATTGCTACTACCGGTATCGGTGGCTGAGCGTGTAATGGAAACGGCGGAGGGGAATGCCATCCACTGTCCGTTGGCCAGCACATATAAATTGCTCATTCCTTCGGGACCGCTTTTACCAAGTTTCGGATTAAATTCTGCGAGTAAAACCCCGGTATCATAGGAAAGTCGGGTGGCAAGAAACCCATATTTACCGCCCAGTAATGCCTTTTCAGGTTTGAATACCGCGCCCGGATTATAAATATCTATTTGCAAACGGGTAGTTGTATCCGAGGCTATATTCAGTTTATCCACTCCGGTTATACCAGTCTTCAGGGGAACTAATAATCCTCCTGCAAGCACAGCTAACAACAGGACAATGGCTGCTATTTTCCACCAATGCTTTATCACGGGGCTATACCTTTTCCTTTCTGCGTTTAATTTCAGTTTCAATCAATGAAAGTTCGCGTCCCATTTGTCCGGCCACACTGCTATTTTCTCTTGCTCTGCGGGTTAAATAAGGTATGACAGATTTTACAGGGCCATAGGGCACATACTTACAAACATTATAACCTGCATGGCTCAGGTTGTAGGAAATATGGTCACTCATACCCAGTAGCTGACTGAACCACACTCTTTGATCATTCCTATTAAGCAGTTTTTCATCCATGAGCTCCATCAGGTAGCGACTGCTGTTTTCGTTGTGAGTACCTGCACAAATACTCACTTTTTCAACGTGATGTATGCAGTGTTTCAGGGCTTCATTGTAATCCCTGTCGGATGCTTCCTTATCGGGCTGAATGGGATCATTGTAGCCCATTTCCTGTGCTCTTTTCCGCTCCTTTTCCATGTAAGCACCACGCACCAGTTTAAAACCCAGATACCAGGTAGCATCCACAATCTGCCCTTTTAGATATTCAAGCCGATCATGCCTGTATAGCTGAATAGTGTTAAAAACAATGGCTTGCCGGGAATTATAACGACGGGCTGCATCTTCTGCGAGGCGGTCAATGGCATTTTGAATCCAGCTTTCTTCCGCATCTACAAAAATCCGAACCTGCTTTTCCTCTGCATAGGCACAAATTTTATGAAAACGGGCTACCCCTCTTTGCCACTGTTTATCTTCTTCCCCGGTCAAACCCTGTCCGCTGCTCACTTTTTCGAGTAAATCCATTTGAATTATTCCGGTTGTTTTAAAAACTGAAAATGGAATTTTATCATTGTTGGCAGCAGCGTCAATGGTATTGATTATTTCGGCGCAAGTAGCATTAAAATTGTCCTCATTTTCTTCCCCTTCCACCGAATAATCCAGAATGGTACCAATATTAGATTGGGCCAGTCTTTGAATGGTTTTTTCACAGGTTAATATATCCTCACCGCCACAAAACTGTTCAAAAATGGTTTTCTTAATCAGATTTTTAAAACCCATACTGATGGCAAGGTTTGCCAAGGGCGGTCCGAGTGTGAGCAGTGCCGGAAAATTAAAACTCTTAAAAAGCAATCGGGCTTTGCTTAAACCCGCATCAGACATGTGCGAGAATGCTACTTCAGTATTGGAAAATTCAACCCGTGAATTTTGCATAATCATTCTACATGCAAAGGAACAAAAGAAACCCTAAGGTTTATGCACAAATTGAGCAGAAAATAGCTAAACAAGCCATTAAGGCAGTCGAAGCGATAATTTTTCGATAACCTCTTTCCACTGTGGGTTCTTGGATAGCATATATTCAAGCTTTTCCTTTTCGGTATAGGGCTTTCTTTCGGTTATTTCGGCAGCCCCTTTTTCTATGCGGAGAGATTGAATTTGTCCATTTGATTTTTGAGTAATAAAACGTACAAAATCAACACGTACATCTTCAATGGCATCCTGTTGCGCTGCTGACGCCACGGTAACCAAAACTTCATTACCCTGCAGTTTTGGTGTTAGCGCTTTCATAAGGCTGGAAGCACGCAGCCCTGCCGTATGACTAAAATCAATCCAATACTGCATTAATTGCTCTTCGCTGAAATGTTTTTCCTGGGTAGTTTGCTCAGTTTCGGCAGGGGGTTCTTCGTAGGCTATTTCTGATTGTGTGGGTTCGCCACTTTTGCCTTTTTCGGCTTTAAGCGTCAGATTTCTGTCTTCCTGTTTTTTCTGCTTAAATGCCTCAAATCCGGAAAGTTGAATACGTGATTCCTGAACCGTATTAACCAGCTTTTCAACAGATTCAGGTAGTTTTACCGGTGCCGAAACATTGGTTTTTACTGGTTGCTCAGGACTTTTTTTTTTAATTCCTCCAGCGTGGCCACGTGAGCAATAAACGATTTCAGATTGGCAAGCTTCATGAGGGTCAGTTCCAGCAGTAATCTGGGATGACGGCTGATTTTATATTTCTCGTCACACTCATTCAGCAAGTTTAAACCGTTTAAAATCAAGGAAAAACCCATGGTGTTGGCTTGCTCTGAATATTTTTGTCTGAAATTATCGGACATATCCAGCAATGACGCAGTTCTGCTATCCTTACACACGGCCAAATTCCTGAAGTGGGCAGTTAACCCTGCAATGAAAACTGAACCGTCAAATCCACGCCTGATAATGCTATCGAGGGCAAGTATGCAACTTCCTGCATCCCCCTTCAGCACAGATTCAGTTATTTCAAAATACGTATCTGCATCCAGCTCATTCAGGATTTCAATTGCTTTGGTATAGGTTAAACCACCCTCGCTGTAACTTACCAGCTGATCGAAAATGGACAGGGCGTCACGCAGACCGCCATCTGCCTTTCTTGCAATAAGGTGAAGGGCATCTTCCTCGGCAGATACGCCCTCTTTCTCAGCAATTTGCCTGAGATGATCCACCATATCCCTAATCTCAATCCTGTTAAAATTAAACACCTGGCAACGACTGAGAATGGTGGGCAGTATCTTATGCTTTTCGGTGGTCGCTAGAATGAAAATGGCGTATGAGGGGGGTTCCTCAAGGGTTTTGAGAAATGCATTGAATGCGGAGGGAGACAACATATGCACCTCATCAATGATGTAGACCTTATACTTCCCAACTTGAGGCGGTATTCTCACCTGTTCCAGCAAATTCCGTATGTCATCCACAGAATTATTGCTGGCAGCATCCAGCTCAAAAATATTGAATGCAAAATCCTGTTTGGGATCTACCTCTCCGTCTTTGCTGTTAATAACTTTGGCCAAAATTCGGGCACAGGTGGTTTTTCCCACTCCCCTCGGACCGGTAAACAGAAAAGCCTGAGCCAGTTTATTGCTCTCAATTTCACGCATCAGGGTATCCGCAACATGCTTCTGCCCCACCACCGCATCAAAATGCGTGGGACGGTATTTGCGTGCCGATACGATGTACTGTTCCATGAAACGATTGCAAAATAAAAACGAAGGGGGCAGGTTGCCAAAGTTTGTGCATAAGTGATGATAATTAATTTATTTCTACTAAAATTCGACCAATTGATGTCGGCACATGCCCAAACCATCAGTATCCTTTCGCATATTTGTGACCACAAATATTTCATGCGTTCATTTTTCATAGGATTTCTGTTACTGACCTCTCAGTGGGCAAGTGCACAAGAACTCGGGGTACAGACCGGAATTCGGATTTCCGGCAAAATACAGAACAGACAGGGCAAGCCGGTTTTCCCTTGCTACATTAGAATCAGCAGCCAGACGGGAGATTCAGCTTTGTATCGCACCCGTACAGATTCAATCGGTTTTTTTCGCTTTACGATTTTAAATGCCGGAAAATATCGGCTTACCGCCAACTCGGAGGGTTACAAAACTTACATGGCTGATTTTTCCTTCACAGATGTTAACGAATCCTACGATTTGAGAATTTTATACCTTCTACCATCAGACAGCGGCAAAATGAAGGAGGTTCTCATTGTAAAAGACGCTGTTGCGGTGAAAATCAAGGGCGACACAACCGAACTTTCCGCCTCCTCATACAAAACAAACCCCGATGCTACGGCAGAAGATTTGGTGACCAAAATGCCCGGTATCAGCATGCAAAATGGCAAAATACAAGCTCAGGGTGAAGAGGTAAAGCGTGTGCTGGTGGACGGCAGGCCGTTTTTTGGTGAAGACCCTTCCTCTGCCATGCGCAACTTGCCATCAGAAGTGGTTGATAAAATTCAGGTATTTGATGGTAAAAGTAATCTGGCTCAGGCTACTGGGTTTGATGACGGAAACACCACCAAAACGATTAATATTATTACCAAAATGCAGTTCAGAAACGGGAGTTTCGGAAAAGTATATGCCGGATATGGAACCGATGACCGTTACCGAAACGGTTTCACTTTTAATCGATTCAAAAACAAGAAACGCATAACCCTGCTGGGCTCACTGAACAATGTAAATGAACAAAATTTCAGTGCAGAAGACCTGATGGGCGTGATGGCCGGCGGAGGTGGCGGTGGTGGAATGCGGGGCATGCCCGGCGGTGGCTCCTGGCGCCCCATGATGAGAAATAGTAATTATGGTGCCTCAGCCATGGATAATTTCCTGGTTGATCAACGAAACGGTATTTCAACCACAGGAGCCATTGGATTGAACTACAGCAACAAATGGGATAAGTCAGAATTATCGGCATCCTACTTTTTTAACCGGTCTGTGAATGAAAATATCGGTCTCACCAATCGCTACTTTGTCACGGGTTCCGAAAATCGGATAAATTACATTGAACAAAGCGCAGCCACTACACTCAATTCCAATCATAGGTTCAACCTGAGATTTGAATGGAAACCGGATACCATGCGTAGTTTGTTGATTACCCCAAAATTGAGTTTTCAAAAAAACAGTCCGGAATCAGACATTAATGGAACTAACAGCATTGTAAACTCCCTTTTAAGCAGCCGTGTTGATATCAGTAGCACCGTCAACCGCTATATCTCTGACCTTTCAGGTTTTAATGCCTCTGTTGGTTTCCAATACAATGTGAGGTACAAAAAACGCGGACGGTCGCTTACCCTTACCGCCACTCCCACCCTATCCGGTAACCGGGGCAATAACGACTGGAGAACAGAAAACAACCAGCTAACCGACACTTTCGCTGCCAGGGTAAATGATGTAAGGGCAGATCAGATCCGCGAGAACTATGGCAGCTCAGGCTCTGCAACATGGACCGAACCGGCAGGAAAAAATGCTCAATTGAGTTTTTCGGTGAACGGAAATTACTCCCGAAGCACAAATGACAAGAACACCAGCGCTTTGGACACCCTAAATGAAACATATTCCATTCTCGATACGCTGTTATCCAGTAAATTTGACACCCGCTACACCAGCGTCAGCACAGGTGTTTCATATCGTTGGCAAAAGGGCAAATGGAGCTGGAATGTGAGTTTAAATGCCCAGCAGGCTAGCTTGTACAACGAACAGATTTTTCCCAAGGTTTACAACCTTAATGCCGGTTTCCCAAGTTTGCTGCCCGGTGCCATGATTATGTTCAAACCCAACGAGAAAGAGGGTTTCAGACTGTTTTACCGCACCAATAACAACGCACCCGGCATAGAGCAGTTGCAGGATGTTGTAAACAACAGTAATCCGCTGTCAGTAAGCACGGGTAATCCCGGCCTGGCTCAGGACTTGCAACATGGTATTTTCACCCGCTATTCCTGGGCCAATCCTCAGAAAGGCCGTTCCTTTTTTGCCATGATTGGAGGTACTTTAACCCAAAACTACATTGGCACAAGCACGCTGATTGCTCAAACAGACACCCAGCTTTTCCCGGGATTGTTTTTAAACAGAGGCGCTCAGTTTACCCGGCCAGTCAATATGAATGGGCAGGGAGGACTGAGGAGTTTTGTCAATTATGGATTGCCCTTAAATTTCATCAAATGCAATCTGAACGTAAATGCAGGCATTACATACAGCCGAACTCCGGGAATGATAAACGGGCAGATCAACTACGCCAACAGTACCTCACCAAGCATGGGCATTGTGATTAGCAGTAATATATCCGAAAAACTGGACTTCACACTCAGTTCAAACACGGCTTACACAACGGTAAACAATAGCTTACAAACCTCCTTAAACAGCGTTTTCACCAATCAAAACAGTCGTTTTCGCATACAGGCACAACCTTGGAAGGGATTAGTATTGCAAACGGAATTGAACCACCAGCTATTTAAAGGACTAAGCGGCGGTCTCAATAATAATTTTCTGCTCTGGAATGCCGGAATTGGATACAAATTCCTAAAAAAGCGAGCCGCAGAACTCAGGTTGACCGCTTTTGATATGCTGAAGCAGAACAACAGTTTGAACAGAAATATTACTGAAACTTATTATGAGGATGTGCAGACCAACGTGCTGCAGCGTTACTATATGCTTACATTTACCTATAACCTAAGGGCTTTCAAAATGCCGGAAGGCAAGGAACCTAAAAGGATGTGGAATCATCCTCACTAAAATCAGGAAAGTGAACGGTATAGACTGCTAAGCTGACCTGCAATTGTTTCAGGGTGAATTTTCTCAATCAGCAGCGTTCGTCCTTCCTCCATCTCAGTTTGGTGTTCGTTTGCTAAACTCTCCAGCATGACCGCAGCCATTTCATCGGAATCGTTGGGATTAAAATAACGTGCAGCACTGCCGGCTATTTCTTTAAAAACAGGTATGGAAGAAACCGCCATGGGGCGTCCGCAAACTGCCGCCTCAGCCAATGGTATACCAAACCCTTCAAAAAAACTGCAGTTGACCACGAGCGAAGCACCCTTGGTCAGGGAATGCAGGGCATTAAAGTCACAATCAATGAAAAAATGTACCCGGTCATCCAATTTTTCCTGCTGCACAAACGAGCGGCATTTTTCCAGCGTTTCACCGGCGGCACCGGCCAACACCAGGTGCATATCTGTTTGTTTTTGGATTTTGGCAAATGCTTCAATCAGGCTGCCATGGTTTTTCCTTCGGGTAAAACTACTCACATAGAGTATATAGGGCACTGAAACCGGAGACGGCGCGGGATTTTTATACCAAATGGCATCCACCGGCTGATAAATTACTTTCATTCGGGCGTCATTTACTTTATAGAATCGACGGATATCATCAGCAGTGGTTTGGCTTGCTGCTACAATTGCATCTGCATAGCGTGCGGCATAGCTTGTTTTCACATTGTATATCCATCGGTCTGCTGCCCTATAGTAATCGGGAAACCGTTTAAAAATCAAATCATGAATGGTTACTACCGTACCAATTCCGGTACCTGCCAATCCTACAGGAATTTCGTTGCTTAGACCATGATAAACCTGTATTCCATTTTTAATAAGATCATTTTTCACACCCAGCATCCGCCAGATGGAACCCTTATTTCGGGATTCCGCAATTTGTAGCCCCGATGCTTGAATTTCCCCCTTCCTTCCGGGAGAAAATAACATATACTGATGTTCGGGTGCATATTTCAGCAAAGCATCCACCACGCTGCGGCTGTAATTGCCCAGTCCTGTGGCATTGTTAAAGTATCGCTTTGCGTCAAACCCGATTTTCATCAAACGGCTACATTAAAATCGCGCAGCGCATCATTCAGCGATGTCTTAGTATCTGTACTCTCCTTGCGTTGACCAATTATAAGGGCACAGGGCACGTAAAAATCACCACCGGCAAAGGTTTTCTTTATGGAACCCGGAATTACCACACTTCTGGGCGGAATGTATCCACGGGGCAATTCCTTTCCACTTTCAGCATCCATGATTTTGGTGCTCATTGTCAATGTTAAACCGGCACCCAACACGGCTTGCTTACCTACCCTTACCCCTTCCACCACAATGCACCGTGAACCCACGAAACAATCATCCTCAATAATAACAGGGGCTGCCTGAACGGGTTCAAGCACCCCACCGATGCCAACACCACCGCTCAAATGCACGTTTTTCCCAATTTGAGCACAACTACCAACGGTTGCCCAAGTATCCACCATGGTACCTGAATCTACATACGCGCCAATGTTCACATAAGATGGCATCATAATAACCCCTGGGGCCAAGAAAGCACCATATCGCGCTATAGCATGCGGTACTACACGAACCCCGAGTTCCGAAAACCCCGTCTTCAATTTCATTTTATCATGAAATTCCATGGGACCCGCGTGCATTGTTTCCATCTTTCGGGTAGGAAAGTATAGAATAACGGCTTTTTTAATCCAGTCAAAATTTTGCCAGTTTCCATCCGCCATGGGAGCTGCCACACGCAACAATCCCTTATCCAGATGCTCGATAACCATTTCAATGGCATTGATATACTCCTGCTGCTGCAGTAATGATCGGTTTTCCCAGGCCTCTTCAATTAATTTCTGTGTATTTTGCATGTAAATAAATTCGGCCGCAAATTTGCAACCATATTTGCGAAGTACAAAGCTAACCATGAGAAAACTGCTCCTGCTCCCCCTTACCCTGTTGATGTTTTTCAGCAGGCTTCAATCCCAGCAACAGGCTTTAACCATTGAAGATTGTTTTAATCCTAAATATTCACCTTCAGGACTTCGCGGTGTGCAATGGATACCGAACAGTAACAGATTTACTCAAATAAAAGGAAATGCGCTGCTATCCACCGATCCCAGCACCCTTCAAAGTGATACGCTATTTACCCTTGGTTCATTATCTGCAATGGTTACTGGTGAAGGTGGTGAGTTAAAATCACTGCCGGCGCTAAACTGGAAGTCAGAAAAAGAATGCTGGTTCGTAAATAAGGGTAAGTTGTTTGTTTATCATGTTTCGGATAAAACCCTCATTACCAAGCGTAAATTTTCCGAAAATCACGAAGCCATAGAAATATCTGAAAATACGTTAAATACGGCAATTGTTGAAAAAGATAATCTCACCATTGTGACGGCAGGTGGCCCACGCAGAATTACCAGTGACGGTGGTAACGGAATTGTATACGGACAGTCAGT
>JBEDNI010000026.1:0-13730 GCA_041170685.1 Bacteroidota bacterium
TGGATTGACCGTATTGAAGGAACTGGAAAAAGCGATGCCCGGATATGATTATTTATACCTGGGTGATAATGCCCGTGCGCCTTACGGTACCCGCTCCTTCGATACTGTCTATGAATATACACTGCAGGCCGTGAAATGGCTTTTTGACAGAGGATGCCCATTGGTTATTCTGGCCTGCAATACCGCTTCAGCAAGAGCCCTTCGGAGTATTCAGCAAAATGATCTTAAAAAGATAGATGACTCAAAACGCGTGCTTGGGGTTATCAGACCTACCGCAGAAATAGCCGGGAATCTCACAAATACCGGAAATATTGGTATTTTGGGAACAGAGGGTACGGTAACCTCTCATTCGTACATATTGGAACTGCAAAAATTCTTTCCTGAAGTTAAAGTTTACCAGGAAGCCTGTCCCATGTGGGTGCCGCTTGTAGAGAATAATGAGCATGATAAACCGGGTGCAGACTATTTTGTAAGGCAACATATTGATCGGTTGATGCAACAATGTGGTGAAATTGATGCAATATTCCTCGCCTGCACACATTACCCGCTGCTATTGCAGACAGTTTGAAACAGTATTTGGAGCGACACCCTGAAATTCAGTCTCGACTTAGTACCGGTTCGAACTGCTATTTTACCACCACAGACCGGGCAGAAACTTTTGATAGGCAGGCAGCTGTTTTTTATGGGAAGTCAGTTGCGTCTCATCGCATAGAATTGCTGTAACAGCGGATATGCAGGATCTGTTAAAACTAAGGTTGAGAACTTTGCCCGAGAAACCCGGGGTTTATAAGTATTTCGACGAAAATGGCGTGATCATATATGTGGGCAAGGCGCGCAACCTCAAAAAGCGGGTAAACAGTTATTTTACCAAGCAGCACGAGAACCGGAAAACCGAGGTGCTGGTGAGAAAAATAGCCCATATTGATTTTACTGTAGTAGAAAATGAATGGGATGCTTTATTGCTCGAAAATAGTCTGATTAAAGAATTTCAGCCACGGTACAACATCAACCTCAAAGATGATAAAAGCTATCCCTACATTCGGGTCACCAACGAACCCTTTCCCAAGATTTATGCCATGCGTAACCCTGTTCGGGATGGTTCGCTGTATTTTGGGCCATATGCCTCACCCAGGGTAATGCATACTGTGCTGGACCTTGCAAGAAAACTATATCCCACCAGAAATTGTAATCTTCAGATGACACCCGAAAAAATCGCGCAGGGTAAATTTTCCATCTGCCTGGAGTATCAGATAGGCAACTGTCTGGGACCCTGTGAGGGGAAACAGTCTGAGGATGACTACAATAACAGTATTCAGCAAATAAAACTGCTATTGCGGGGTAATCTTAGCGAAATCAAAAAACACCTTCGCACAGAGATGCAGCAAGCTGCCGAATCGCTTAGGTTTGAGGCGGCACAGGTATTTAAAGAAAAGCTGGATGCATTGGAAAACTACCGTCATAAAAGCACGGTGGTAACTTCGCTCACCGGAAATGTGGCGGTTTTTAGTGTGTGCAGCACCGAAAAATATGCATTTGTTAATGTTCTTTATGTCGCGGAAGGAATCATTGTTCGCACCCATAACCTGGAAGTGAGAAAAAAGCTGGATGAAAATGATACGGATATCATGCATCAGGCCATCGCTGAAATGCACATTTTGTATGCCGATGAGATTCCGGACGAATGGATCCTGCCATTTCCCCCAGGCCAGGAAGAAAATCTGGTCATAAACTGGTCTGTTCCC
This sequence comes from Bacteroidota bacterium, assembly GCA_041170685.1. Lineage (GTDB taxonomy): Bacteria > Bacteroidota > Bacteroidia > NS11-12g > UBA955 > RGEC01. Next base: position 1,743 of record JBEDNI010000026.1, read on the forward strand.
AAGGCAGGTGACCGAAAAAAACTGCTGGATCTGAGCGTAAAAAATGCCATGCTGTTCCGTCAGGAAAAACTCAATCAGTATGAAAAATTGAACCCGGAGGTGCGCATAGACCGGTTGATGGAACTGATGCGAAAAGACCTGCGTTTACAGGAACAACCTCGACACATGGAGTGTTTTGATAACAGTAATTTTCAGGGAAGCTATCCAGTATCGGCCTGCGTGGTTTTTAGGGATGGCAAGCCCGCGAAATCCGAGTATAGACACTTCAATGTCAAAACAGTGGAAGGACCTAATGATTTTGCCACCATGCAGGAGGTAATAGATCGTCGCTACCGGAGGTTGCTCGAGGAGAACAAAGCATTGCCACAGCTTATTATTATCGACGGGGGAAAGGGCCAACTGAGTGCAGCGGTGGAAGTGCTGAAAAAGATGGGGGTTTACGGCAGCGTTGCGGTCATTGGCATTGCCAAACGATTGGAAGAACTTTATTATCCGGAGGACTCATTGCCGTTATATCTTGATAAAAAATCAGAAACCCTTAAGGTGATTCAGCAAATGCGCGATGAAGCCCACCGTTTTGGTATAACCCACCATCGCAACAGAAGGAGCAAGGGCCTGGTGAAATCGAACCTGACTGATATACCGGGAATAGGCCCTGAAACAGCCAGAATGCTGCTTAAAACCTTTAAATCTGCCGCTAAGGTAGGTGTGGCGGGTTTGGGAGAGTTAGCTGCCGTTATAGGCGAAAAAAAGGCATCTTTGGTGCACCTTCATTTTCACCCTGAAACCCATGCAAAAGGATAATCATTATACATTGCTGCAATTGCTGTCAGAGGCACAAAACCACCCTGTAGCCTGTATCTGCCTGTCTAATGGATTTGATGATCCTTACGGGCAATATGAAATTCTGGCAGGGTTTGGTGTGGTTACAGAATATCACACCCCTGAAGAACTGGACAAAAATGAAGTAATGAAGCTGGGTTTTTGCAGCTATGACCTAAAAAACAAATTAGAACCTCTAAACTCAAGGCATCCTCAGGCGGTGCCGGTACCGGATTGTTACTTTTTTGAACCTAAGCAGTACTTCAAGCTAAAACGCAATAGCAATCAAGCCGAAACCAATATGCAACTTACTGAGCCGGTTTCCTTTAGTCAGCCCAGGATGGCATCGGAATTTACCTGCGGCACTCCTAAAGAACTGTATCTTAATAATGTAGACAACATTAGGGAGTGTATTAGAAGCGGAGATTTTTATGAGATGAACTATTGCTTACAGTTCGAGTGCAACACATGTCTTAATCCGTATTCGCTGTTTGCCGAACTGAACCAAACGGCTCCGGCTCCATTCGCTGTCTTTTTTAAGTATTTTGATCAATTTTTGTTGTGCTCCAGCCCGGAACGTTTCCTCGCCAAAAGAAAAGATGTGCTAACGGCTCAGCCCATCAAGGGAACACGCAAAAGACATGCAGATGAAACGCAGGATTGGCAGATTAAAATCGCATTGGCAGACAGTGAAAAAGACCGTGCCGAGAATATTATGATCGTAGACCTGCTGAGAAATGATTTGAGTCGAGTGTGTGAGCCCGGTTCTGTAACAGTTCCCGAATTATGCAAAGTATATTCCTTTAGCCATGTGCATCAGATGATCAGTACCGTTACCGGTCAGTTGCAGGAGAATAAAGGGTTTTCAGATATCATTAAGGCCACTTTTCCTATGGGTAGCATGACCGGAGCCCCGAAAATTCAGGTCATGAAAGATGTTGAACGGTTTGAAAATTTTAGCCGTGGCTGGTATTCAGGCAGCGTGGGTTACTGGGAAAACGGTGATTTTGATTTTAATGTAATCATCCGTTCAATTCAGATGGATACAGCCCGCGAGACCATGTATTATCACGTGGGTGGGGCCATCACATCAGATAGTGAGCCGGAAGATGAGTACAACGAATGTATGGAGAAAGCTGCAGGGTTATTGCAAACCCTCCAAAATCAGGCCGCCTCAAATTTGTAACCAACGCCTTTTACCGTGTATATGTAGCGTTCATCCAGTTTTTCGCGGATTTTGCGCACATGCACATCGATGGTGCGGTCTACCACCAACACCTCATTTCCCCAAACATTTTCCAAAATCTCATCGCGACTGAAAACCCTGCCGGGACGGCTTGCCAAAAACGACAGCAATTCAAATTCCTTGCGTGGAAATTGAAGGGATTTGCCCATGAATTCTACCACAAAACGCTCTCTGTCAATTTTTAAATCTCCAAACTCGAGGGTCTCATGGGTGCTGGTCTGAATTGCATTTCTGCGGCGGAGAATGGCCTTTAGCCTGGACATGAGCACGCGGGGGCGTATGGGCTTGGAAATGTAATCATCCGCACCGGCTTCGAATCCGGCCAGCTCAGCAAATTCTTCGCTTCTGGCAGTAAGAAACACGATGGGTATGTTTTTGGTGTCTGTATCTTCCTTTAATTGCCTGCATGCCTCCATTCCATCCATCACAGGCATCATCACGTCCATTAATATCAAATCCGGTTTGATTTTTCGGGTTTGCTCAAGTGCCTGAAAGCCATTGGCGGCGATGTGTACCTCAAAACCTTCTTTGTTCAGGGCGTGCCTGATAATCTCCAGAATGTCGAGCTCGTCATCAACGACCAGAATTTTTGGCATGTTTTTTATCATAACAATTCAAAACAATGACGGTATTGTTATTGACCCGTAATGCAAATATTAACGTATTGTTAATATGGAGGCGGGGCCTATTTTGAAAACACTTCTTGCAGCTTGGCGTAGAGGTTTTCCCCTCTCAGGCCTTTGGCGATAATCTTGCCATCCTTGTCCAGAAGATACGTTGCAGGAATGCTGCTTACCTGATACAATTTGGCAGGAGCACTTTGCCAGCCACCCAAATCACTCACGTGCTTCCATGCAAGTGAATCGGCTGCAATCGCGCTTTTCCATCTTCCTGCGTCACTGTCAAGAGATACCCCGAAAATTTCAAATCCTTTGTCTTTAAAATCAGCATACATTTTTCGGTTGAAAGGATTCTCACGTCTGCAAGGTCCGCACCATGAAGCCCAGAAATCAATCAACACTACTTTGCCTTTTAAGCTGCTGAGTGATAATTCCGTTCCGTCAGGTTGTTTTAGTTTAATATCAGGAGCAGTTGCACCGATGGCCAATAACTTTTCTTTTTCATAGCGGGATGTCATTTCGGCCATGTATTTGCTGCTGGGTGAAAAAGCTTTTAATGATAGGTATGCATGCTCCAGCAAGGGGAATTCAATTTCCTCGAGCATTTGGGTTGCAAGCACAAAGTAGGGAACAGGTGACTTTTTCATACCCAGAACGAGTTTTGTAATGTCTTGCTTTCTTTCACCTAACAACTGGTAATACTCTTTCTGTAGTTGCTGCCCTACCGCATAATTTTCGGCGGTATTGGTCAAACCTCTTGCCCTGTTCTCAATGTTCTGAAGTTTGATAATGTAGGATGCATTTAAATCCACCAGCTGTTTCAGCTCAGAACTATTTTCAATGCCTTTGCCTGATAGGGCATAGCTTACATCAAGTCCGCTGCCCGAACATTCAACTTTCGCCTGGGTCTTGTTGTCTATAATCATATAAACCACACTGTTTTCATCCCACTGCAACTGACAAATAATACTTTCCGTGACATTGCCGGTGATGGTAAAGTTTCCTGAGCCATCCGTGCGTGCACTATCAATCAGCTGCTGCCCACCGGGCGTTACTTCAAGCAGCACTACCAGATTATTGGGTTTGTTTTTAATATTTCCTTGAATGGTAAATCCATCCTTCACTTTTTCCAGCGATCCTTCCCTACGGGTTAAGAGTTCATTAATCCATAATTCAAATCGTGTGGAAGCGTTACCTGCTTTGGCGTTATTACAGGACGCTATAGTGGGTGATATCAGCACCAAGGCTAATATACCGATAATCAGTTGGAGTCTGTTAAAAAGCATTATAATCTAGATTAAGCAAATATCGTCCCAAACTTGAGAAAGGTCAAATTATTTTTCTGTGTTTGGTTTGCGGGTTTCTTCAAGCTCTCTGGGGTGAACCGCATTTTCAAGCCGATGTTGGCCAATTCGGGTGCGGCATAGTGCAGAAAGGTGCCCGCCGCTGCCCAGTGCATGCGCAAAATCATGGGCAAGCGACCGTATATAGGTTCCCTTGCTGCAAACCACCCGAAAATGGATTTCGGGCAGGTCTATTCCGGTAATCTCAAATGATTTGATGGTAATTTCCCGGGGCTTCAACTCTGCGGTAACACCTTCTCTAGCCAGTTTATAGGCCCTTTTGCCATCCACTTTAATGGCGGAAAAAATGGGGGGCATTTGTAAAATCAAGCCGGTAAATGCTGCCGTTTTATCTTGAATTGCTGATGTAGTAATATGGTCAAATGGGAAATATTCGTTGGGTTCTGTTTCTAAATCATAACTGGGAGTGGTGTTTCCTAATGTAATAGTGCCGGTATATTCTTTTTCCTGATTCTGTAGCTCTTCAATCCTACGGGTGCTGCCTTCGGTGCAAACCAGCAACAGTCCGGTAGCAAGCGGATCCAGGGTGCCCGCATGCCCTACTCGCTTGGCTTTGGTAATCCACTTGATCTTTTTTACAACCTGAAAAGAAGTCCAGCCGTACGGCTTATTGATGAGTAGAATTTCACCCGGAGGCCTAGGTTCACTGCTCACTGGATGATAATTTTTTGACTGCTAATAACCACATCATCGGCGGTTAGTTGCAAGTAATAGGTCCCTGCTGACAGTTGGTTTGCGTCAATTTTGAGTTTGTGGATTCCTTCACTCAACGATAAGTCTGGCCTGCTTTTTACAGTTTGCCCTAGCATGTTGATTAGTCGGGCTTTATACACGGCCGGTTTATCCACTTTCAACTCAATAAACAGACTTTCATTGGCCGGAACAGGGAATATGCGCACATCCGAAACAGGTGCATTTAACAGGGGGTCTGTGAGGGTAATCCGGGAAATCCAGGCATTCATGGAATTGTTTTTCCCGTAGGAACCCACGGTATAAAACACCCCAGGCTCATTGTATTTGGCCTGTACCCCTTCGTAGTCTCCCCATCTTTGCTCGCCTTTGGGTATTCCCAGGTAATTGATTAAGGAGCTTCCACGAACCAATTTTACCATTTTACTGTATTCTCCCAGACGGTTTCTGTAAATCACAGCGGTCCCCGGATAGTGCCACGGACTACTGTAAACAAAGGTGATTACGGTGCTGGGATCATCGGTGTTTTTTCCGGCAGCAGCAATGGCTGGATAGCCCATATCTAAAGAATCATCGGTAATCATTCCGGCCTCTATCATGGGCTTGTTATCGATGTGGAAAATGGTGTTGTGGGTTAGGTGGGCCTGCATGGTTTTAAAATTCATGCTGTTTTGCAGGTACTGAATTTGATTGCCAATACGCACTGCACTTAAAACGCGGGCATCATTGGTTCTTAGCTTGTAGGACGTATCCGGTTGCAGTGCGCTGGGCGGAAATCCATACTTCATGGGAGAAACCAGTACTTTCATACTCAGCTCGGCCTTACCGCTCTGCTGGGTGTTATTGATGTGCAGGAGGAATACAGAATCATTAACCTTGTCAATGGGTTTTACGCTTACGAAATAATTGTCATTTCCTTCAGGCATTGGACCATTTTGTATGGCGCAGATACTTCTCAACGATTTTCCTTCATATTTTATGTTGGAATAAAAATCCTTTCTCAGGGAATCGCCTTTGAAACCGTCGGCTTTATTGAGCTGCCATATGATGGCTTCGGTAAAACCCTCTTCCCAGGAAGCCCCGTTCCCGATGAGGTTAACCGTAAAGAACATATCGTGGCTGTTTTGCGATACGATGGGGTAGTCGCTCCAAATTAAGTCTTGGGTAGGCTTGCCCGGTATTTTGTAGACATTCCATGGCTGCAAGGGATCGCCACTTTGGCTAAAAGCAACTACAATGAAGCTTTTAGTATCCACTACACCATGCATGAACAGTATGATAAATCTGTCTGTGACAGGATCGTAGAGTACCCTTGGGTCATATACACGATCAAGTGCCGGAAAGGCATCAATTTTTTTCTGAACATTTACAAACTGAATCAGCCCCCATTGTTTTTTGAAGGTGCCCTGTTCATCATAAACCCTGATAATGGTATTAAGAACGCTGATGACAGCACCAGCATTGCTGACTGCAATATGATTATCATTGGGAGTTCCGGATCCTGCTGTGCCATCCCAGCCTTTGTTATCTGTCGGAGCTATGGAAGCCGGTGGGGTAGGGTTTCCTGTGTAGTTTCCACGGCGGCGTATGTTGCGCTGGTTAAAACGGCTGCGTTCTGCGTCCACTGCCCTTCTCAACGATTCCTTCATTCCGGAAGGCAAGGGCATTTCATGGTCAGTTTGTACCTTGCTTAACCAATCATCCTCAACTGTGGAAGGGTCAAAAACCTGAAAAAGCGGAGTTTTGTGGTTACGGATGATTTCAAACCCCTGAGCCATAGCAACAGTCGAAGTAAGAAATAAGCCAAAACTGAAGAAGAATTTTTTCATGTTTTATGCAAATTAAGCCAAAAATCAACCAAACTCAACGGGTATTAACCTCCATCTCAAGTTTTACCTGAAATTTTGTAAAAATATCCTCTACAATATCATGGGCCAAAGTCAGCACTTCCGTTCCGGTCGCATTTCCATAGTTCACCAGCACCAGGGCCTGTTTTGCATGCACGCCGGCATCGCCGCGCCGGTAACCTTTCCAGCCTGCTTTCTCAATAAGCCAGCCTGCTGCAATTTTGACCGTACCGTCAGGTTGATCAAAGCGCTTGGCGTCCGGGTGGGCGGCGCTGAGTTTGTCGGCATCATCCTTACTTACCACAGGGTTTTTAAAAAAACTTCCGCAATTCCCCAGCTCCGCCGGATCGGGTAGTTTTGATTTTCTGATATGTATTACGGCCCTGCTTACATCGGCAATACCCGGACGGGCAATGCCCCATTCTGCGATGGTGGCCGCAATGTCTCCATATTTCACATTCACCACCGGGTTTTTGTGAAGTCGTAAAGTAACATGGGTGATAAAATAACGTCCTTTCCCAGCCTGTTTGAAAATACTATCCCGATAGCCAAATTCACATTCCTCGGCTGTTAGTTTTACCATCTGTCCATGCAACATATCAAAGGCATCGAGTTCCTCAAAAACGTCTTTCAGTTCCGCACCATACGCCCCGATATTCTGAATGGGCGATGCCCCGATTGTACCGGGAATGAGACTCATGTTTTCCAATCCGCCCCAATTGTGCTGTACGGCATGCATAACCACATTGTGCCATATTTCGCCGCCACCGCAGCGCAGCCATACATGGTGTTCGGTCTCTTTTATAACCTCCTTGCCCGACAAGCGATTGTGTAAAACCAAGCCGGGGTAGTTACCTTTAAACAATATATTGCTGCCACCGCCTAAAATCAACGGGCTACTCAAACTCAAAAGGTTGGTTTTCCATACCTTTTTTAGAATATCTATGTCTGCCACAGGCAAAAACAAAGATGCTTCTGCATCAAAACCAAACGTATTCAGCGCTTTTAGAGTTATATGGCGTTGCAGCATGTGTTGCAAAATAACATGCATCCCATGACTGTGGGGCGTATTTTTTATCAACGCAGGTGGGAAATGTGCTGATTTGTATCAGTTATTTCATAGAATTTTAAGAATATTGCTTATTTTGTGTAATATTTGTTCCTTGGTTTCACAAACCTTTTACACAAAACCGTGTTTCTTTCAAAATGAGTATTCTGTCCCACACGCTTGTCACACTCTTTTTTTTCATACTAATGGAAGGAGTGGCCTGGTTTACCCACAAATATATTATGCACGGATTCGGATGGGCCTGGCATCAGAGCCATCATGAGCCCCGCAAAGGAAAATTAGAGTTAAATGACCTATACGGTATGGTGTTCGCAGTTCCTTCATGTTTGCTGATTGTTTATGGCAGTGAAAATATGGACTGGCGCTTTTCAGCAGGTTTGGGAATCGCCTTATATGGATTGGCGTATTTTTTGGTTCACGATGTTTTTGTTCACCAACGGGTTAAATGGCTAACCAAAACCCAGGTGCCCTATTTCAGAGCCATGCGTCTAACCCATCATCTGCATCACGCCGTACATACCAAAGAAGGGGCAGAAGCATTCGGATTTTTGTTCGTGTTGCCAAAATATGTGAGGAGGTTCCGTGGCTAAGAAGGTAATCATTGCAGGTGCAGGTCTGGGAGGCCTTAGCACAGCGCTGCGACTGGCCTATGCGGGATATGAGGTTGAATTGCTGGAACAGCATAACCGCCCCGGTGGGAGGCTCAATTTACTGGAAAAAGATGGTTTCACATTCGATATTGGACCCTCGTTTTTTAGCATGAGTTATGAATTTCATGAGTTATTCAACAGCATTGGAGAGCCCATGCCTTTTGAGCTAAACGAGCTGAATCCTCTCTATACCGTCAACATTGAAGGCCGGGATAAGGTTTATCGCATTTTTAAGGATTTAGAAAAACTGGCTCAGGAATTTAGTGCCATCGAGCCCGATTTTGAGCGAAAAGCGGAGAAATATCTCAAAAGAGCCGGTGAAGTTTTTCATGATACGGAATACAGAATTGTAAAGAAAAATTTCAACGGCATGCTGCCATTTCTGCTCAGCATGGCAACAGTGCCCAAAAAACACTTACCCAAGATGTTTCGCAGCTTCTGGGCCGAGCTGGAAAGGCACTTTGAAAGTGAAGATGTGAAAATTATTTTTTCTCTGGTGGCATTTTTCTTGGGTGCTACGCCTTTTAATACGCCATCCGTATACAACCTTCTTAACTACACAGAGCTCAAGCATGATGGCTACTGGAACGTAAAGGGGGGCATGTATAAAATCGCCGAGGGCATTATTTCACTGCTCAATAAGAAAGGGGTGAAAATTCATTGTAACACCCGCGTGGTATCTGTTCAGGAGAACCATGGTAAAATGGTTTCGCTAACCGACCAAAATGGTAAAGTATGGACGGCTGATTTGTTCGTCATCAATGCTGATGCGGCATCATTTAGAGGCAAATTCCTAAATAGACCCGGGTTTACCGAGAAAAAACTGGATAAAATGGACTGGACCCTGGCGCCTTTTACCATCTATTTGGGGGTGAAGGGTAAAATGGATGGCATTGCACACCATAATTATTTCCTGGGCAATAATTTCAGACAGTACGCCGATACCATTTTCAGAAGCACGGTAGCACCGGATAAACCTTACTATTATGTGAATGTGGCCAGCAAAAGCAATCCTGAATGTGCGCCTGAGGGTTGTGAAAATTTATTCATTTTGTGCCCCGTGCCCGATCGCCGCGTGAAACCTGACTGGAACGATGCGAATAAACTGGCTGATGATATCATCGCGGATTTAAGTAAACGCGTAGGATATGATATAGCAGCTAATACCCTTACAAGAACCATCTACACGCCCGTGGAATGGGAGCAGATGTTTTCACTATATCGTGGTAGCGGACTGGGCCTGGCCCATGGCATGAATCAAATTGGGGCTTTTCGTCCTGCCAACAAAGACGAAAAGCTGAATAATGTATATTATGTTGGGGCAAGCACCCACCCGGGTACCGGTTTGCCCATTGTTGTAATAGGTTCTAAACTAATAACTGAAAAAATTACCCATGAGCATCCAGCTGTTTGATAAAACATCTTCCGATATCAGCAAGCGCGTAGCCCTGAATTATAGTACCAGTTTCTCGCTGGGTATCAGATTACTATCTAAAGAATACCGCTGGGCGGTTTTTGCTATCTACGGATTTGTGCGCGTAGCCGATGAAATCGTGGATACCTTCCACAACCACGACAAAAGAAAACTGCTGGAGGAATTTAAGCATCAAACCTATGCCGCCATTGATGCCGGAATTAGTACCAATCCTGTGTTGCACTCATTTCAGCTGGCGGTTCGTGATTTTGGTATTGGCAAAGACCTGATAGAGCCATTTTTTGTTTCTATGGCCCTGGATCTGGATAAAAGTACATACGACAATGACGGATATGAAACCTACATCTATGGAAGTGCAGAGGTGGTGGGTCTGATGTGTTTACGGGTTTTTTGTAATAACAATGCTGAACAATACGAACGGCTTTTACCCCATGCAAGAAGCTTGGGTGCCGCTTTCCAGAAAGTCAATTTTCTTCGTGACCTGAAAAGTGACATAGACGACAGAGGTCGGGTTTATTTCCCCGGTGTGGATTTTAATGCGTTCAGCGAAAATGATAAAAATCTAATTATCACGGATATAAAGAAGGATTTCTCACATGCCTTTGAGGGAATTAAAAAACTTCCTGTGGGTTGCCGTCTTGGCGTGTATACAGCGTATATCTATTACCTGAAACTCCTTGAAAAGATACAGCGCAGTTCGGCAGAAGAAATTGCCGGAAGCCGCATCCGCATTCCCAATGGTCAAAAATTAATGCTATTGGCCAAAAGCTATGTTAAAGAGCGCATGATGCGCGCTGCATTGTAATATAGTTTATCCAAAAAGCCAGGAAAACATCTCATCTACCCGGCTGAATTGTCTTACTTTTATCTTCCCTTTTAAGGCAGGAATTTTGCAATATTTGGAAACAATGATCTCTTCAAATCCAAGTTTTTCGGCTTCTGATATTCGTTGTTCCGCCCGCTGAACAGCCCTGATTTCGCCGCTTAGCCCAATTTCTCCTGAAAAAACAGTTTTTGACGGAATACATATACCTTGGTAACTGCTCATAATAGCGGCCACAGCGGCCAGGTCCAATGCCGGGTCTTCAATCCTTATGCCTCCGGCAAGGTTGATGAATACATCCTGAGCGCCCAGCCGAAAACCACAGCGTTTCTCTAAAACTGCCAGCAGCATGTTCAGTCTGCGCAGGTCAAAACCGGTGCAGGAACGTTGTGGCGTGCCATAAACAGCGGTACTTACCAGCGACTGTGTTTCCAGCAATATGGGCCGCACACCCTCCATCGCCACAGCTATGGCCACGCCTGAAATATCCTCATCCCGCTCTACCAGAAATACCTGGGAAGGATTTTTGACGGTAGACAGGCCACTGCCGCTCATTTCGTAAATTCCCATCTCATGGGTGCTCCCAAATCGATTTTTCAGGGTTCTCAGCAAACGGAAATGATAATTTCTGTCCCCCTCAAATTGCAATACCGTATCTACCATGTGTTCCAGTATTTTGGGTCCTGCAATACTGCCGTCTTTGGTGATATGCCCAATTAAAAATACCGAAACCTGATTCTCTTTGGCAAAACGCAGCAATTGCCCTGCACATTCCCTGATTTGTGAAACACTTCCCGGTGTGGCTTCGAGCAGGTCACTGTAAAGGGTTTGTATTGAGTCTATTATGACAACCTCAGGTTTTAAGGTTTGCATGGTTTGTAAAACTGCCTCCAGCCGAGTTTCGGTAATAACCATGCATTGTTCGTTGTCTATCCCAATCCGGTCGGCACGTAACTTTACCTGCTCGGCACTTTCTTCTCCTGAAACATAGGCGACCGGTAACTTAAGCTTGAGCGCGATTTGTAGCAACAGTGTGCTTTTGCCAATGCCGGGCTCTCCACCAAGAAGTACCAGACTACCGGGAACCAGTCCGCCACCCAGCACCAGATTGAGTTCATCGTCCGGCATGGCTACCCGCTCTGTTTTTTCTGATGTTATCTCCTTCACATTTTGGGGAATGGATTTTTCCCCTGTTGTGGATTTGGTCCATCCACTGGGTCCGGTTTTTATAGATACAACCTCTTCCTTCAGTGAGTTCCATGCCCCACAAGCGTTGCATTTGCCGGCCCACTTGGAACTTTCTGCTCCACATTCACCGCAGAAGAATACCGTTTTGCTTTTGGCCATGTCGCAATTTATGATGGCAATCGGGTTGGTTTGTTATCAACTTTTGCACGTTTTTTATTTAGAAAGATTATAAAC
>JBEDNI010000027.1:0-12985 GCA_041170685.1 Bacteroidota bacterium
AGTTCCGGAAATTCTCGCAGTTCCAACTGTGCCACCGGTGGATACCGCACCATAAACAGTGGTTTTCAGGCGGCTAAGAACATCATCACGGTGGGTGCTTTGCAATATAATGACGGAAACAGTTCCTTCCACAGCTATGGTCCCATGCGCGATGGCAGAATGAAACCTGACATTTGTGCGATGGGAGTAAGTGTATATTCGACACTTCCTTCAAACACCTATCAGGGCGGATGGAATGGCACATCCATGAGCTGCCCGGGAGCTACGGGAACCATAGCCCTGCTGTATGAGCGGTTTAAACAACTCAACAGCAACCTGAAACCCCTGAACCATACCCTGAAAGCCATTGTGTGCAATACGGCCGATGATATTGGGAATGTAGGTCCGGATTATGCCTTCGGTTTTGGACGCATCAATGCAGTAAGCGCCATGAAGGTGCTGGAAGATAAAACCTACAAGGTTGACAGTGTTACCCTGAGCAACAGCCGAACCGATACGGTTTATGTAAAACCCGGAACAGCCCGTTTCCAGGTGATGCTGGTTTGGGATGATATGTACGCTGCCGCAGGTGCCTCTCCATCGTTGATTAATGATCTGGACCTGGAAGTACAGGACAGTGCCGGAACTGTATATCTCCCCTGGACACTAAACCCAGCCTGCCACACCTGTTTGCCTATCCGCAAAAGGGACAGTCTTAACAACGCTGAGCAATTTTATTTTGACAACCCCAAATCCGGGAAATGGGTAATTCGGGTGAAAGGAAAAGCCATTAGCACAACGAATGAGGTTTATACCATCACCCATAGCCAGATTGGTAACTATGTGCGGGTAAGTTACCCCAACGGGCATGAAACCATGCTACCACCCACCGGAACCGCTCCACAAACCATTGCTTGGGATGCCTTTGGCGCAACAGGAACCTACACCCTGGAGTATAGTTCAGACAGCGGTGTAACCTGGAATAATATTACTACTGGTCTGGCAGCAACAAACCGCTATTTCACCTGGAACAACGCACCTGCCAATCTTAATACCCGCAAGGCTCTGATTCGGATTAAAAACGGCAGTCTGACAGACGTAAGCGACACTACTTTTCACATATTCTATCGAGCCAGCCAGCCCAATGGAATGACTTGTAGCAGCCAGGTGCACCTATACTGGCCCAAAACCACGGGCGCTGCCACTTACAGGGTATTGCAAAGCATCAATTCCTACATGGAACCCATCGGCACAACCAAGGATACTTTCTTTACCGTAACCGGGCTGGTCAACGGAAGGACCTACTGGTTTTCGCTGGAGGCCATAGGGCCCAATGGTGAAACCGGCCCCCGCTGCAACGGAAAATCATTTACCCCTACGGCAACGCCGATAGCACCGGCCATTACTACCCAACCCATATCTCAGATTGTATGTGCAGGCAATACCCTGACCTTGATTAGCAGTGCAACCGGCACCGCAAGCATGTCGAAACAGTGGCAGATTAGTACAGACAGTGGTAAGACATGGCAAAATATTGCCGGGAAAACTAAAGATACCCTTACTGTACCGAATTTTAGCTGGAATCAGCGCGGAACATACTACAGAAACCGATATTTGAATGCCTGCCTGAATCTTGTTTATACCCAAACGGCCGTTATTGGGGTAGATACCCAGGCCACTTTCACTTCTCACCCCACAGACCAATGGAAATGTGAAGGAGATTCTGTAACCTGGACTATCAATGTAAATTCAGGCATAAAGCCCATGCTGCAATGGCAGCGAAGCACAGACAATGGTGTAACCTGGAGTGATTTACCGGGTGATACCCTGAACACATTAAAACGCAGAAACCTCACCTTCGCCAATAACAGAGAACGATTTAGGGTCTTAGCCAGTAATTATTGCAATACCCGTAAACCCTCCAATGTGGGAATACTAACCGTAAAAGCCCCGCTAAGTCTTAAGCTGCCTAACGATACTACCATCTGTTTGGGTAATTCAGTCGCTTTCAATGCCACGGGTACCGGAGGCGACAGCACCCGTTATACCTTCCAATGGCAGGGTTTTGCTTCTGGCAAGGGAATAACCGCTAGTCCAACCACCAAAACCACATACCGCATAACACTGGATGACCAATGCACGGTTTATGACGCCAAAGACTCTGTGATTGTGGATGTGAGAGCACCACTTACACTGAAAGCCGGCAAGGATACTACCCTATGCTTGGGCCGCAGTGTCAATCTGACCGCTGCACTGAGTGGTGGGCTGCCAACCGGCTACAAATACCTGTGGACACCCGGTAATATTACTACAGCGAATTACCCGGTTAATCCATCCACCACCACCGACTTTACCATCCGCGCCTTGGACGGATGCACCCCAGACACACTGTATGCCACTTTTAAGGTTACTTTAAGGCCCGCATTAGACATCAAACTCAATAACGATACACTGATTTGCACTGGCAATCCTGTAAACCTCAATGCAATAGTTTCCGGTGGATTAACACCCACCAGAATCGTAAGCTGGAATCAGGGACTGGGAACAGGATTAAGTAAATTGGTATCACCCCAAACTAAAACAATCTACAGGGCCATTGTCAGTGATGGGTGCTCTGTGAAGAACGATACTGCATTTGTAACTGTTGATGTGAGGGCTCCGCTATCATTAGACTTAAAAAGAGATACCACCCTTTGCCGTGGCCGAAGTGTAACATTAACAGCCACGCCGGCAGGAGGCCTCAATACGGGCTATAACATTCAGTGGAATCAGGGATTAAGCAGTGTTTACAGCCACCTGGTTTCACCTGTCAACACAACCATTTACAGCGCAATTTTAAGTGATGGATGCACCCCAAAATCAGACACGCAGACAGTAACTGTCACGGTGCGCCAGGCACTGAATATTGCCACCAACGTAGACACCACACTTTGTTTTGGGAACCCAATATCTCTTAATACCGTGGCTACCGGAGGCAACGGACAGTATCAATATCGCTGGGAGAACATGGCCAATCCTGCAACCTCACTTGGAAGCAGTGCAACGCTAAACCTCAATCCATCAAGCACCACTAACATTCGTGTAATACTCACCGATGGATGTACCATCAAAAGTGACACTGCGCAGGTGAAAATTACTGTATTAACCAATCTCAGCATCACGACATCTCCTGACACAGCCATTTGTGCCGGCGAAATCGCATCCTTGCGTGTGAAAGCATCAGGCGGCAACGGTAATTATCAGTACATCTGGACAGATCTGTCAGATAATAGCAACGCAGGAAGCATTTCCGGTCTTGCAGTTTCTCCGGCTAATACCCGCAGCTACAGAATTGTTGTAACGGATGGATGCACTGCAACCCAGCCTCAGCGCAATATTCAAGTGCAGGTTGTAGCACAGCCCCTCGGCAGTCTATTTATTCCTAATAATGTGGCCTGTAATCCCGGGGTTTTTAGTGTGAAAAATACAAGTTCATTCGCTACACAATATCTATTAAATAACAGACGCTATAGCGGTTCTGACACCACATTGAGATTTGCGACCGGAAATTATTCAATAAAACTAACTGCATTCAACAGTCTGGGCTGTTGGGATACGGTTTCCTATGTACTTTTAGTCAATCCGAGGCCCAAAGCGGGATTCAGTTTTACCCCTGCTGCACCGCGGGAATTACAACCTGTAACTTTTGCAGACCAAAGCAGCGGTGCAACAAGCTGGGAGTGGAATTTACCGCATGGGTTTTTCAACACCCAACAACCCGGAATCTGGGTTTCCAATGATACAGGAACATGGATGGCACAGCAAATTGTGGGCAACACCTTTAACTGCTTTGACACCATGAATCAGGTGGTACGGGTGGGAATCGGATATTATTTGCATATACCCAATGCATTTACACCGGATAATAATGGTCTGAACGAGGTATGGAAACCCAGTTTACGCGGAATAAAATCCTACAGACTTAGGATTTTCAACCGTTGGGGGCAAATGGTATTCAAATCTGATGATCCCACTGCCGGCTGGTCCGGAGATAATGCTCCACAGGGCACCTACATCGTGGAAATCAGCATTATCAATGCATACGATGAACGCATCACTGAAAAAGGCACCATTACGCTGATTCGTTAAGGATAATGCGCAGGGTTGTATTTGTACCCGGCACGCTTTCTTTTACAAAAATCTGTCCCAAGTGATAGTCGTTGATGATTCTCTTTGCCAGAGATAAACCTAGACCCCACCCCCTTCTTTTGGTGGTATATCCGGGTTTAAAAACGGATTTTTGACGGTTTCTAGGAATACCCTTTCCGGTATCTGAGACATCCAATGATATCTTTCCGGCCTTTTTACTAATGGTGTAGGTGAGTTTACCAGCCCCTTCCATGGCGTCTATGCTATTTTTGGTAAGATTTTCTATTACCCAGTCAAACAGGTTCTGGTTCAGCATAACAAATACCGGTGAATCGGATAATTGAACATCAAATATCACCCCTTTACCGGAGCGTGTTTTCATATAATTGACAGCCTGCACAAGGGCATCATTCAGGTCAATTTTCTTGAGGATGGGTTCAGAACCGATTTTACTAAATCGTTCCGTAATGATTTGCAGGCGCCTAATATCTTTTCGCATCTCATCACCTGCATTTTCTGGCATTTCACCCATTTCAATAACATCAACCCAACCCATCAGCGATGAAATGGGTGTACCCAGTTGATGGGCTGTTTCTTTGGCCAGACCCACCCAAACCTGGTTTTCCTCTGCCCTGCGGCTTACCGAAAATGCAAAATAGGACACCAGAATAAACAATGCCACCACACCCAAAACCACATAGGGATAATAGCGCAACTGTTTGAGCACACTGCTTTCGCCGTAGTAAATCTTGTGGACCACCCCATCGGCAATGGGAATGGGTATAGGATCATTTTCTTCTTCAAACTCCTGCCGCTTTTCCTCCAGGTAACCCGGTTTTGCCAGCATCTTTTTATCCAGATTAACGTTAATCTGGGTGATTTTGCCGTTTTCATCCACCACAATGGCAGGGATGGTCGTATTATCCTGAATCAATTCGAGATAAAAAGTAAGATTGGCCTCATCCACCTCCGGATCACCACTGTTTTTAACCGCTTTAGCCCACGTGCTCACCTTTTTTTTCTCCTCCTGAGCTACCTTCTGGGCCAGCTGCTGGCTAAAAAATAAAGTCAGGCCTCCAATAAAAATGGCCAACAATAACAAAATTATTTTGATGTATTTTTTAACTTCGTAGCTGTTCACGATTACACTGTTGGGGGATTACCGTATACTATTGACTGTGTGAGATATAACCAAATGGTATGCAAATCCTGATACACATGATAATCACGAGCATAATTCAGGTTGACTGCTGTTTCAAGCTCTGCATTGGCATATAACATTCCGGGGTATAGACAACCCGGTTTTAACCTCGGGAGAAAATCGGTATTGGGTCGATACGCATAACTTACCCATGTTTCTTTACCCCATAGCACCTTGAACCAGTGTGCCATTAGAAATCTGCCTTTCTTAAACATCAATAGCAAAGGAGCAAAAAGGAAAAGAACACCCACCAAACCTAAATCTAATATACGCTTTTTTCTCCGAATTTCCAAATTTTCTATGGTAAAACTCAAATCCAGTGTAAACAGCTCACCGCGCTCATCCTTACTGTTACTGCCAATTACAAAATGACTACCTTCAGGAACAATTTTAAATTGCACCGATTTTCCGGAAAGGTGGCTCATTACCTCCATAATATGAGATGAAACCACATCAGCAGCGCTAAAAATGACCAGGTTTACATTGAAAATATCCACCACTTCGGCCACCTGCTCCAGGCTGCCGGCAAAACCTTCCGGACGGGAATTATCCGGAGAAACGCGCGTGATGGCGTCCATTTTGACCATGCTGCGGGTTAACAGCCCCTCTATACGCTGAGATTCTGACATGCCCGCTACAATGGCAATTCGGTATGCGCGTGTATCAGCCAGTTGTGTTTTGCCGGTTTTAAGAAAATGCATCAGCAACCGCAATAGTATCGGTGCTGCTATACTCCATGCGCAACCCAACAATAGTATAGCCCTGCTGAACTGCAGTGATTTGGGCAGAAAAGCATAACCGGAAAAAGCAATCAGGGCACCAAAGGCAGCTCCTCTTACAATTCGTCGCACGGAAAGGGGCTTATCATATCCACCGCTCAGATAAACACAAAATAATACAGCCAGGATATAGATAGGGATGTGAAGCGCAAAATAGGTTTCAGGATAAAAGCCTTTTACATATTTGTTATATTCCTCCCAATACCGGGTGATACCAAAATATCCGGCATAGATCAATAAAAAATCCAATATAGGCAACCATGCTGAACTCAGTGCCCTATAGGCCAAAGCAATAGCAGCCCGCAGGTAAATGGCCAGCTGAATAAAAACATTCAAACGTCCTGCAATGCTTTTGCTGTAGTGTTTACGGGCAAAAAGAACCATAGCATTGTAAAACACCTTCACATAATTGGCACTGCGCTTTTTGGTGCTCTCTCCCTTATAATGGATAATGGTAGTTTGCGGGAAATAGTAATTGTGATAACCCGCCTGCGTAATTCTGTAACTTAAATCAATATCCTCGCCGTACATGAAGAAATCTTCATCCAGCAGGCCAATCTTTTGCAAGACTTCACTACGCAGCAGCATGAAAGCACCACTCAGCACATCTACCCTGTGAATGCTGTTCTCATTCAGAAATTTTAAATGATACCTGCCAAAAGTTTTTGACCTGGGAAAAAGCGCCGACAATCCGGTCATTTTATAAAATGCTACTGCCGGTGACGGCAAACCGCGCTTACTTTCCGGTAAAAACTGCCCCTTGCCGTCTATCATTCGAACGCCCAGGCCACCTGCATCCGAATGATCATCCATAAACGCTACGCATTTTTCCAACGTATCGTCCTGCAAAACGGTATCCGGATTCAGCAATAACACATATCGTGATTGGCTCATTCTAATGGCCTGATTATTGGCTTTGCTAAACCCCAGATTCTCTTTGTTTTCGAGGCATTTAACCGATGGAAAAAGGGATTTTACCATTTCCATGCTACCATCCACACTGTTATTGTCTACCACCCATACCTCTGCATCGATATTGCGGGTGGCCCTCATCACACTGTGCAACGCCTGCTCCAGAAAGTAGCGCACATTGTAATTGACGATGATGACCGAAAGCTGATGCAAAACTTCTAAACTTTATATTCGGTGCGGTTGGCGATACTTCTGCCCAAGGTAATTTCGTCGGCATAACCAATTTCTCCGCCGATGGCAATTCCCCTCGAGATACAGCTGATTCTCACTGGCAACTCCCTAAGTTTTTTGGCAAGATAAAACATGGTCGTATCTCCTTCAACGGTAGCGCTGAATGCCATGATAATTTCTTCAGGCGCGCTTTTTGATATCCGATCCAGCAATGCCTGAATATGCAGCTGGTCGGGGCCAATGCCATCCATGGGCGCTATCAACCCACCCAGCACATGGTAAAGGCCATGGAACTGCGCCGTTGATTCAATGCTCATCTGATCACTAAAGTCTTCTACAACACAAATAATTTTTGCATTACGTGAAGGGTTTGAGCACACGTTGCATAATTCATGATCGCTGACATTACCACATACTCGGCACAACTTGAGCTCTGTTTTTATTTTCAGGATGCTGTCAGCCAGATTAACAACCTCATGCTCCGGGCGATTTAGCAGATACATAACCATGCGTAGGGCAGAGCGCTTGCCAATCCCCGGAAAACCCGAAAGCGCTTCAACCGCCTGTTCTACAATACCTGATGTGAACTGCACACCGCGAAGTTAAGGAATTGAACCCGTTATGCCCCATGCGTGTTCATATCAAAAGTATTTTCCACACATTCAATACCTAACAAATACGGCTTTGGTTTTATTGTACTAATTTCGCTGAAAATTTATGCAGATTGAGGTTTTACAAGCCAAGATTCACAACGTTCGAATAACTCAAACCGAACTTAACTACACAGGTAGCATAACCATCGATATGAACCTGGTGGATGCGGCAGGACTTATTCCCAACCAAAAGGTACTGATTGTGAACAATAACAACGGTGAACGCTTTGAGACATACATTATTGCAGGCGAAAGAGACAGCGGCATCATTGGGCTCAATGGGGCTGCTGCACGCAAAGGGCAGGTGGGTGATGAACTGATTATCATGACTTTTGCCCTGATGACCAAGGAAGAAGCCCTAAAACACCAACCAAAGAACATTTTCCCTGACAGAAACAATCAACTGGTTTGACGTTTAACAGAAAAACCATAACGAATGCACTGCTGATTGTACTCACCGTCCTTATCTTTCTATGGATTGGACTGAAAACCGATTGGACTGCCACCTGGATGGCCGTACTTTCTGCTGATTTACAATGGGTGGCGGCATCGATGGTGGTTATGATTTTCGGACACTGGCTCCGGGGATACCGTTGGAATATGCTTACCGCGCCTGCGGGTTTTCCGCTGAATGCAAAACGATCTTTTTATGCTGTCATGAGTGGATACCTCATCAACGTAGCCACCAGCCGGGGTGGAGAAGTGGTTCGCTGTGCCATGACCGCCAAAACAGAAAAAGCTCCGGTTGACCTGCTCATTGGAACAGTAGTGACAGAGCGCCTTGTAGATATGTTAATGCTTTTGCTGGTTTGTATAACCGGTCTGTTGGTGGAATTCGAACATATTTATGGGTTTTTTGAAAGCTATATACTTAAACCCGTAACTTCTTTTGCAACACTACAAAACACCCTGGTTTTATTGGTTTTAACAATAACCGTTATACTGTTTTTTAGGTTTAGAAAAAAATCTGCCTTAGAGAAATCCCCCGGAAAAATCGCCACCCTGCTGTCAGGTTTTTCCAAGGGCTTAAAAACCATTTTCACGCTGCAGTATCCAGGCATGTTTTTTTTGTATTCAGCAGGTATCTGGGCATGTTACATGGTTAGCGGTTATTTTTTACTTCAGAGCTTACCGGTAACTTCACACATGGAATTTGGAAGTGCTATCAGCCTGCTCATTTTCAGTGCGGTAGGCATTGCCATTCCGCTTCCGGCCGGTGCTGGGGTATGGGGTGCCATTTCTTTCGGGCTACAGGCCGTATATGCATTGAATGCAAAGGATGCTGAATCATTTGGTATATTTAACCTGGCCTATCAAAATCTGTTCAGTATTTTGGTGGGGGGCAT
Organism: Bacteroidota bacterium; assembly: GCA_041170685.1. Classification (GTDB taxonomy): domain Bacteria; phylum Bacteroidota; class Bacteroidia; order NS11-12g; family UBA955; genus RGEC01. Next base: position 9,230 of record JBEDNI010000027.1, read on the forward strand.
CTGTTATTTGCTGATGATGGTAGAAATGCGAAAATTGAAAACGGCATGAGTACAGCCGATAAAATATGGAAACGCGAGGAGGCCAAGCTTCTTTCCTCCAAAATAAAGGGCGCTGGCCAGCGAATCGTATTCACCAACGGTTGTTTTGATATACTACATGCAGGCCATGTGACCTATCTGCAGGAGGCTGCAGGTTTAGGTGATTTTCTGGTGGTGGGCATCAACAGCGACAAAAGTATAAAACGTCTGGAAAAGAGTCCTGCCAGACCATTGCAAAACGAATTTTCACGGACCGCGGTAATGGCCGCTCTGGGTTGTGTAGGTGCTGTTGTTATTTTTGATGAGGACACCCCCCTAGAGCTTATTCAGGCGGTAAAACCCGATGTGCTGGTGAAGGGTGCAGACTACAAGATAGAAGACATTGTAGGAGCGCGGGAAGTTTTATCCTGGGGGGGCGAAGTTAAAACCCTTGATTTTCTGCCCGGTTACAGCACAAGTAATATCGAAAAGAAAATTCTGGAAGCCAATCGCAGGGTATGAAAAACCGACGCTGGTGGTCGGTGTTGAAAGTACTTCTCACTGTAGCATGCCTGTTTTGGGTGCTAAATCTGTTGCAAGGTGGGTTTCCTGAACCGGAAAAGATATGGAATGCGCTGTGTCAAATTCCTTGGTACTGGCATGTTGCTGCCGGTTTATCCGCCACCGTCAACTGGTGGATTGAAACCCTTAAATGGCAATTGCTTGTTTCCAATATTGAAAAATTACGTTTTGCCAATGCCATAAAAGGATTGCTTGCAGGTGCCGCTGCTAACCATGTTTTGCCGTTTCGGGTAGGCGAATTTCTGGGCCGGGTAATGTATCTGAAAGAGGAAAACCGTCCTGCTGCATTATTGAACAACTATTTTGGTGCTGCATGTCAGACTCTTATTACCCTTGTTGCAGGTATTCCGGCAGCTTATGCCCTGCTGGGAAAACGAGCAGAGCAATATGGACAAAACAGCATATTGTATATTTCAACCATTTTTCTCGTGCTGGGAATTGGGTGGTTTATGCTAAAAACACGCGCAGGAAAGCCTGCATGGATTGAAAAATGGCTGAAGGGGTTTAGAAATTTCTCGGCTAAACAAATTGCGGGCGCATTCGGGCTATCCCTCCTACGCTACGGGGTGTTTGGCGGATTTTATATTTTTTTTATAGTACAATTTCAGCTGGCGGAATTCAACAATGCAGTGACGGGCGTAGCCTGTATTTTCTTTATTCAAACATTTACACCAGGCATGATCTACACTGATGCCGCCGTTAGACTCAGCCTGCCCCTATTGGTTTTCCCACTCCCGGATGAACAAAAACCTCTGCTCATGGGCATTGCCCTTATCAACTATTTTTACAACGTATTACTGCCTGCTATCTTGGGAGTCATTATTTTTACTCTGCATAAATGGAAACGCTAAGCATACCGGAAATTTGTGCTGCAATAATGATATTGTTGGGGTTTTTAAGCCTTGTCATTCCCATATATACCTTTAGAATTTACCATATTGATAGCGAAGAAAAACAACCCACACAGGGATTTTCCATTGTCACGGCCTGTAGAAATGAACAGTTAAAACTGCCTGATTTATACCAATCCCTGTGCGATTTAAATTATCCCCAAAACCTGTTTGAATGGGTGGTATGCAATGACCACAGTGATGATGATAGTAAAAAATGGATTTTAACCATTCAAAAAATAGCTCCGTTTAGAATTATATATTGTGAGAACACTGCTGAAACCGGTAAAAAGGCTGCGCTGAACACGGCCGTCAGTTATGCTGCGTTTGAAACGCTTTTTTTTACTGATGCCGATTGCACCCTCTCCCCGGATATACTTAAAACACTAGACGATCATTTAGCATGTTCTAATGATTTATTAATTGCAGGCCCAATAAAGTATAAAGCCAATCATTCTTTTTTACAACGCTACCAATGTATGGAAAGTGCAGTGCTGATGGCACTCACGGCACGGTCATTTAAAAACAAAAAATCGCTGATGGCTAATGGTGCAAATCTTTGCGTAAAAAGAACATTATTTGTGGAAGCACAGGCAGCAAGAACAGATTGGCAAATTCCCGGGGGTGACGACATTTTTTTACTAGAATATGCCATGCAAAAAAAACCGGATGATTGTGTCTTTTTGTTGACTCATGAAAATACGATTCAAACGACGGCAGAAAATAGTTGGACAGACTTACTTAATCAGCGCACCCGCTGGGCTTCGAAAGTAAGATATCAAAAAAACAATTCTGGTAAAACATGGCAGCTTCTTTCTATCTTTTTTGCCCTGTACTACCTATTATCTGTGGCACTCATACCCCTGTTGGGCTGGCGTGTGGCCGGCATAATGGTTATCGGAAAATGGCTGGCAGATATGGTAATAATGAGACAAATTTTACCCTGGTTCCACTACAAGGCAAGTGTGGTACAACTTTCAGCATATTCTGTTTTTCAGGTGATGATGATTGTGTATGCCGGTGTTCGCAGTAGTGTGGGTCATTATTACTGGAAAGGCCGAAAACATTAATTTAACGCAACATGCACAGCAATTGATTAATTTCGCACACATGCGGAATTTGCTATTGGGCTTATTGGGAATTCTATCCCTCCCCCTCCAGGCCCAATTCACCGACAGTTTCAGCGACGGCGAATTGGACAAAAACCCAAAATGGATCTATAATACCGGTGATTTTGAGGTGTTATCAGGCAAGCTGAAAACCCTTAACACCAGTGGCGGTGCGGTAAAATACGGCATTTCATCACTAGCCAATTACGATTCTGCCGAGATTTATGTGTGGGAATTTCAGTATGGCATCAATCCAAGCTCCGCCAATTACACAGAATTTTGGATAACCGCCGACTCATGGGTTGAAAAAGCCAAAAACGGATTTTTTATTAGAGCAGGTAATACCAAAGATGAAATCAGTTTATACAAAATGGTGAATGGAACAGCCACCGAAATATTATCAGGTACCGATGGTGAATTGAATAAAACCAGCAGCCATTACAGGGTGTGGCTCGAAAGGAATAAGGATTCCGTTTCGCTGTATAGAAAGGACCTTATCAGTAATACAACCCTAAAAGAAGGCACCATTTATATGCCGGAATTAAAGGGAGGAAAATATGTAGGGATTCATGTCATTCAGAACGGCACCACTGCCATAGGAAAACATTTATTTGATAATTTATATATCGGAGAAAAAATTAAAGATACCCTTGCTCCCCGAATGATAACGGGTACTTTCATTTACCCTAATCAGATTTCAGTAACATTCAATGAACCCATTAAAGACCTTCAGCCACAGCAGTTTTCACTTTCTGTTAACGGTGTTTCCTTTGGCAATCCTTCAGTGATAATCCCTGATTTTGTTTCACCTGAAAAATGCATCCTTCAGTACAACCAAAATTTAACTACCAATGTAAGTTGCACCTTATCCAACCAGGGAACCCGCGATATATCTGACAATACTTCGGTATTACATTCGGTTAATTTTAATGCTGTATTTGCAGACACCGCCATACTGAATGACTTAATTTTTACTGAAATTATGGCTGTTCCTGCGCCATCGGTCGGTTCCCTTCCGGAAGAAGAAACCTGGAGCTCTACAACCGGACAGGCAAATGGATTTCTCTAAAAAACTACAAACTCAGTGACAGAAGCAGCTCCGTTACCCTGCCGGATTCCGTGATTCCACCACAAACCTATTTTACAATATCCAAAAA
>JBEDNI010000028.1:0-12659 GCA_041170685.1 Bacteroidota bacterium
AGGTAGAAGTAATGGAAGTGGTTGATTTCCTGAAAAACCCTAAAAAATACACGAATCTGGGAGGTAAAATCCCCAAAGGTGTGCTGCTTGTTGGCCCTCCCGGAACCGGCAAAACCCTGCTGGCAAAAGCAGTGGCAGGAGAAGCCGGAGTACCCTTCTTTTCTCTTTCCGGCTCGGATTTCGTGGAAATGTTTGTAGGTGTAGGCGCAAGCCGTGTTCGGGACCTCTTCAAACAGGCAAAAGAAAAAGCTCCTTGCATCATTTTTATTGATGAAATTGATGCGGTAGGTCGTGCAAGGGGTAAAAACCTTGTGCAAGGAAGCAATGACGAACGTGAAAACACCTTGAATCAGCTGCTGGCCGAAATGGATGGTTTTGGCACAGACAGTGGTGTAATCATCATGGCCGCCACCAACCGTCCCGACATTCTGGACAGCGCATTGTTGCGTCCGGGTCGCTTCGACAGACAGATTTCTGTTGACAGACCCGATCTGGCCGGCAGAGAGCAAATTTTTAAAGTTCACCTGAAACCCCTCACCAAACTGGCAGGTGATGTGGATGCCCATAAACTTGCAGCACAAACTCCCGGTTTTGCAGGTGCGGAAATTGCCAACGTGTGTAACGAAGCTGCGCTGATCGCCGCCCGTCATGGGAAAGAGCATGTGGACATGCAGGATTTTCAGGATGCCATTGATCGAGTTATCGGTGGTCTGGAAAAGAAAAATAAAATCATCTCCCCGGAAGAAAAGCAGATTGTGGCTTACCACGAAGCCGGACATGCCATTGCAGGCTGGTTCCTTGAAAATGCTGATCCCCTGTTGAAGGTGAGCATTGTTCCCCGTGGTGTTGCTGCGCTGGGTTATGCTCAATATCTGCCCAAAGAACAATACCTGTATCGCACCGAACAACTGCTAGACAGCATGTGTATGACACTGGGCGGCAGGGCTGCTGAGGATATTTTCTTCGGCAAAATCAGTACGGGGGCTCAGAATGACCTTGAACGCATTACCAAAATGGCCTACAGCATGGTTACCATTTATGGAATGAGTGAAAAAGTGGGCAACCTGTCATTCTACGATCCCCAGGGCGAATATGGTTATCAGAAGCCCTACAGCGAAAAAACTTCAGAGCTGATTGATGAAGAAGTGCGAAGCATAATTGCAGGTGCCTACACGCGTTGTAAAAACCTTCTCACAGAAAAGAAAGAAGAACTGAAAGCCGTGGCCGAAGAATTGTTGCAAAAGGAAATTCTGTTTCAGTCTGATTTGGAAAGGTTGATCGGGAAACGTCCATTTGACCAGAAACCCATCCTGACCGATACCCCTACAGAAACCCCTGTGGCAGATTTACCTCAGGACATTGAACCGGAAGCCCCAGCAGAAGAAAACACCGGCATTGAACCCGAGTTATAAAAAGTGGATGGGACGGGTGGCATTAATCGCCATCCTGTTCGCAGTATGGTACCTGCGCGGCGTCATCGCTTATTTTCTGGCAGCTGCCCTCATAAGCTTCATTGCCGCGCCTTTGATGACATTGTTGGAAAAATATGTCACCTGGCGAAAAAAGGCGCTTCCCCGCTGGATATATGCCCTCGGCATTATTGCTTTGTTGCTGGCATGTGTTTTTGGACTAATGCGACTTATTGTTCCTCCGCTGCTGGAACAGGCCGATCGTATCAGCCACGTATCCAATGAAGATTTTAAACGCAGTTTTGGGGTTCCTATGGCCGATTTACAGCAATATCTAAGTACTTGGGGTATAGAGAGTCAAACTTTTAGCGCTGAACAACTTAAACTCGATTTCATGCAATGGATGCAGTCTGTGGATATACGCCTGGCCATTGCCGAAATTCTCAATGGCGTAAGCACTGCCGGTGGATGGATTTTTTCGGTTTTGTTCATCACTTTTTTCTTTTTGAAAGAAAAATTCTTGTTGTATCGGCTTATTCACATCCTAACGCCCGACAATATTGAATCGCGAATGCAAAAGGTACTAAGAGCCATTCATACGCTACTGGGTAATTACTTCAGAAGTGTATTGCTGCAAATTGTGGTATTTGGTAGCTATATTTTTGTGGGCCTTAGTATTGTAGGTGAACCCTATGCCCTCACCATTGCCGTATTCTGCGGATTGATAAACCTGATAAGCTATATCGGCCCCGCACTAGGTCTCTCATTTGCACTGTTGTTCAGTATTGGTGGACACATTGGTGCCGATTTTTATGCAGTCATATTGCCTCATTTAATTGAGGTTGCCACTGTGTTTGGCGTTGCTATTTTACTCGACAACCTGGTTTCCTACCCGCTTATTTTCTCTAATTCATTGAAAATACACCCGCTGGAACTCTTTTTTGTCGTTTTATCCGGTTTTCAAATTGCCGGACTGGGGGGCATGATAGTGGCAGCACCTGTATATACCATGCTAAGAATTATTGCAAAAGAATTTTTACAGGGATTTGATGTTATCCGAAGTATCACCCGCGGCGTCTAGGAAGTCTTGCGCAAACGCAGATAATATGCCGAACCCAGCGTTAGGCAAATCCCACTTATAATCAGGAGCCAAGTTAAATCGCCCATGCGGGTATACAGCGTCAATTTGCGCTTACTGTCTATTTCAATGTTTTCAGAAATAGCTGTTTTTTCCCACCAATCCGTAGCCTGTACCACTTCCCCGAAAGGATTGATAAAACCTGAAATTCCGGTGTTGGCACTGCGTACCAACCAACGGCGATGCTCGATGGCCCTTAACTGAGCATAGGCCAAATGCTGCTTATAGCCCGGCGTATTTCCCCACCAGGCGTCGTTGGTAATAATACACAGTATATCTGCACCGTCTCTTACAAACCGACCGGTGTAGTCACCATAAATGCTCTCATAGCAAATGATGGGTGCTGCTTTGAATTTACCCGCACTAAATACCTTAGGCGCAGGGCTTTTGCCCAGACTCCCTGATATAGAATTGTCATCGAGCTGCACCGCAAGTTTGTCTATCCAAGGGAAATGCTGAACGAATGGCATCTGCTCCGTACCCGGTACCAAAATACTCTTGTGATAATATTCAATGGGACCTGCACCAATAAGCAGTGCGCTATTGTATGCGTTCCACCACAAAGTTGGATCTTGTGTGGGCCGGGCCGTTCCGTTGGGCTTTTCAAGACAGTTTTCGTACACCTGCTGCATGTCAGCACCTGTCAATATACTCAACGCAGGATATTCTCTGTTTAACCCAGCCACCGTCGCCACATCCGAGTGCTGCCTGATATGGTCCACATCTATGGCAGATGTCAGTGTAGTTTCAGGCCATACCAACAGGTATGTATTTTTGTCAATTACAGTTTTGCTCAGATTGATTAACTCCGTCACCATCTCCGATGATGGTTTCGCAAACTTCTCTGTCCAGGGATCATAACTGGGCTGACAAACCGCCACTTTTACTGTTGTATCGGGCTTTACCGTGCGCCTCCATTTCCAGGCATTGAATAGTGAGGAAGCCAATACAAACAAAAACATAGCCAAAGCCAATAGCAGGTGATTGCGCCAGAACGGTACTTTTTTTGTTGGGGGCAGCATGAAAAAAAAGAAAAACAATTTACCGTTACGAGGCCTGTTTTTCATTAAACCGGTATACTTCCAAGCTTTCCATATCAATACATTCATGGCCAACACAAAAGCCGAACCACCCAGCGTGCCGGTAATGTCATACCACTGCACAAGCCAGGGTGCCGATGCCAGTCCATTACCCAACGTTAACCATGGCCAGCTTAAATCCCAACGGTGGTGCAGATATTCATAGGTTAACCAGAAAATCACAAACAAGTACACAGCCGGATCACCCAGCTTTTTTCGGCTGTATCTGTATAGCACCCAAGGAATGGTCATGAAGAGCGTATTGAGCACCAGCATCGTCACCGCTCCCGGCGCTGTGCTGTTCCATACCCACCAGGTGGTGAATAAATTCCAGAAAAATAAAGATCCGTACAGCCACATCCACCAGCGAATACCGCTTCGTTCCTGCCATTCTTCCTGCAATTGCAGCAGCGGCACAAAACCAACAAAAAGCAGCACAAAAATGCCAATGGGAGGCCAGGCCAGCCACAAACACAAACCGGGTACAAATAGGTAGTAAAACCATTTCCACCTATTCATTGTCACCACCCTCCTCCACATAATCCGCGCCCTGCAACACCACCACAAATTCGCCTTTAGGCACTTGCTGGGTAAAATGTGCGATTAATTCATCCACAGACCCATTTACGGTTTCCTCAAATTTCTTAGTTAGTTCGCGGCTCACACTGATTTTTCGATCTCCGGCACCCAGCTCTTTCAGTGCAAGCAGTGTTTTAAGCAGCTTGTGAGGACTTTCATAAAAAACAACCGTGCAGGGCTGATCCAGCATCTGCAACAATTTGGTTTGACGGCCTTTTTTCTGGGGTAAAAACCCTTCAAAAACAAAACGATGCAAGGCAAAACCACTCTTCAGTAATGCAGGCACAAAGGCTGTGGCGCCGGGAATAACTTCCACCGGAATGTTATTTTCAATACAGGCCCTGGCAAGTAAAAAACCGGGGTCTGAAATTCCTGGAGTGCCTGCATCCGAAATCTGGGCAAGTACCGCCCCTTTCTGCAGTCGATCCAGAATACCCGACAGGCGATGGTGCTCATTGTGCTGATGCAAAGACTCCAGCGGTGTTTGTATGCCGTAATGGTTGAATAAAACCTTGCTGCTGCGGGTGTCTTCAGCCAGAACTGCGTCAGCTTTTTTGAGCGTTTCAACCGCCCTGAATGTCATGTCAGACAAATTGCCAATTGGCGTAGCTACAAGGTAAAGTTTGCCGTTGCTCAACTTTTGTTGATGTAAAGTTTTTCTGTTTTAACAGGCTTTTTATTGTCTTTGCGCCCCAGCTGAAATACATAAATCCCCGGTGCAAAACGAACCGTTGAAATTATCACTTCATTGCGGTCTATGGGCAAATCCGCAATGATCCTTCGACCTGCAGCGTCAAAAACATTCAGGAAAAGTATGTCCAGCAACTCATCGTTGGTTACTTCTACCACAGCGGTCTGGTTGTTGTTTCGTGCGAATATTTTTACCTCATTATACGCAAATGTGTCAAAAATGCGCATCCGCTCCACGATTTCAATCTTGACTGGCAAGCTTGATCGATAATCTTTAATAACGTTTCGCATCACCTGCACCTGCTGTCGGGTGAACATATTCTGACAATTCTCAGAACTGTAATCCATGTAATTCTCCACCATATCCGGCAAATCGTCTTTGGCATCAAAACAGGTATTGGCTCCCTGATTGCAATTAAAATTGCTTCTGCTACCCTGATTCGGCGTATCGTATAAATAATCATCCACCATGCAGCCGGAGGTAAATAAAGGTGGGTCACCCCAAATGTGGCGCAATCCAAAAAAATGACCAAACTCGTGCGTAGCTACCCTGCCCTTTTTGCTGCTTACAAGGGCACCGGTGGCCCTGGGATTATTACGGCCAAAAATCTGATAGTGAATTACTATACCCTGATTGTTATTACCCACCCACGATGAACTTGGCCAGTTGGGATGTCCATAAGGAGGGTACGCATAACCCAAGACAAGATTGCCCTGGTTAGGCACCTGTAAATCACCCACCCATACATTGAGATACTTGGTTGGATTCCAGACATTATCCCCACCTTGCGAAGTGAATTTAATATTATCGTTGGTTGTATTAAAATACGTAAGTGTTGTGCTTTTGCGCACAATACCTGTAGTTGTATTTCCGGAGGGATCCACCGTGGCCAATACAAATTTAAATCTCGTGCTGCCCGCACGACTCTTGAAAATGTTCCGCGTATTGCCTGTATCCGGATTCAGCCTGCTAAAGTCCTGGTTCAGCACCTCCAACTGATTATAAATCAGACTGTCATGTAGATTTTCATTGGCATTATTATACAGTATGTGAAAAACAACCGGAATGGTGTAAATCGTATCATAAAAATAGGTGGTATCCTTGATGCTAATTTTTCTTGGCAGCACCTGAAACCCTTTTACACTTTTCAAGTAGTCCCTATCATAAGCGGCCCTGAAACCCGGATACTGTTTTTCCAAGTTCTCCATCACCTGATCATATCCACAACGATCAATGACAGGGGTCTGAGCTTGGGCCTGACCACCTATCAGAATTAACAATATCAAGGGTAAGTATTTCATGGGGTTACTTTCCTTTGAACTCAGGTTTTCTTTTTTCATTAAAAGCGGCAACCCCTTCGCGATAATCATCGCTTCTGCCGGCAATCTCCTGACAGTAGGCCTCATATTGCAGCATGGTATCCAAATCGGAGTGGGTGGCTTTGTTCAGCATCTTTTTAATCATTCCTATGGCCAGGGTAGGCGCATTTGCATAGAAATCTGCCACTTTAGCCACTTCTTCATCCAGGCCTTCTGCGGCAACTACCCGATTGATTAACCCCCACTCCAGCGCCTGCTGGGCCGTTACTTTCTGAGCCATGGTGCACATTTCAAAAGCCCTTGCCGGTGAAATAGCTTTGGGCAGAAAATAACTGCTGCCACTATCCGGCACCAGACCCACATTCACAAATACCTCAATCAATGAAACATGTTCTGCCGCAATAATAAAATCGCAGGCCAGCGCCAATGAAGCACCTGCACCGGCCGCTACTCCGTTAATTCTGCCAATGATGGGCTTGGGCATTTCGCGCATGGCACGGATTATGGGATTGTAACGCTTATAAAGACTTTCGCTTAAACTTCGGTTTTTGCTGCCAGCAATGGCTTTTAAATCCTGCCCGCTGCAAAATGCCTTTCCGGAACCGGTAAGCACAATCACACGCACATCTTCGTCTTTGTTTGCCAGTTTAAGCGCATCCTGAAGCTGATAGCTCTGATCATCGTTAAATGCATTAAAAACATCAGGGCGATTTAAGGTGACAAAAGCCACATTGCCCTTTTTTTCATATAAAACTGCAGGAGATTCCATGGTAAGTAAACAACAAACAAGCTATCGCAAATGTAACGAATAATCCAAGGCAAAACCCCAGAATCAGTTCAAAATGGCTGTGAGCAGACAAGCCACGGCGTGCCACATATACAAGCACGGCTAGAATAATGACCAAACTCACCAATAATTCATCAGTCGGCAGGCATAATACCCAGGCCAGCAAACCGGATACTCCCGCCATGTGTGCAGAGGCCTTATAACCGATATAATTAATCACGAATAACAACAGGATTACCAGAGCGTTACAGGCGCTCCAGATCATGGCGTTCATTGCACCTTCCTGAAAAATAAACAACGTTGACAATACCGAAAATATCACGCCCAAAGCGTATAATCCGTGTCGCTGATCCCTTCGATAAATAAAAATATCCGATACCTTTCCTAGCTTCATAAACAGAGCCAAGGCAAGTAAAGGAAAAATGACCATTCCACAGGAAAAGAGGACCCAAACGCGCAATGTGACAGGTTCTGTAAGATGTACAATGCCCAGTCCAAACATTGCCATACTACCCGGATAAAACAAATATGAAATGCCACGATAAAAACCAACCATAATCAGCAAATATATACGGGACTAACTTTGGTTTTGTGATACCACGCCTTCTTTTCAGACTTGCAGGGGTGGCTGTTGTGCAGACGTAATTTCCTTTAACCCCTTGGCAGTAAGTACAAACCTCACCAATGTTAGCTTATCAGGCGAAAACATGGCCAAGGATTTGCCACTGACATCCTGGGCTTTTACATAACGATAATGGACCAACGTGCGCACGATATCCAGAGCCACTTTGGGATGAAATTTCGTCTCAGATACAACCGTCTCCATACTCTCGGGGTGGAGTAGGCAATTCAGCACCTTCAGTTCATCATCCCCGATTTCGAGCATACTTAATCCTGTGATTTCTCAGGGCGCATTTGCGGAAAAAACAACACCTCCTGTATACTTTGCTGATTGGTGAGCATCATGGTCAGGCGATCTATACCTACTCCCAGGCCACTGCAGGGAGGCATGGCGTATTCCAGCGAGCGGATAAAGTCAAGATCCATGCTCATGGCCTCATCATCACCACGCTCAGCCAGTTTCAACTGTTCTTCAAAACGCTCTTTTTGGTCAATCGGATCGTTTAACTCTGTATAGGCGTTGGCAATTTCTTTTCCGTTTACGTATAGCTCGAAACGTTCTACCAATCCGGGTTTACTGCGATGTTTTTTGGTTAACGGGCTCATTTCTACCGGATAATCTGTGATGTAGGTTGGCTGTATCAGGTGCTTTTCGGTGGTTGCTCCAAAAATTTCATCTATCAATTTGGCGCTGCCCATTTGAGGGGTAACTTCCACTCCAACTTTTTTGGCCATTTCACGCAATTCAACTTCTGATTTTCCTTCCACATCCAGTTTGCCATATTCGCGGATGGCATCAAACATGCTCAGGCGACGAAAAGGTGCCTTAAAACTGATATCATTGTCACCCGCCTTGCAGGCTGTGGTTCCATTTACATCCATGGCACACTTTTCGAGCATTTGCTCCACAAATTCCATCATCCAGAAATAGTCTTTGTATGCCACATAAATTTCCAGTCCGGTAAACTCCGGGTTGTGGGTACGGTCGATACCTTCATTTCGGAAGTTTTTGGCAAATTCATATACCCCGTCAAACCCACCCACGATTAGGCGCTTCAGGTATAATTCATTGGCTATGCGCAGAAACAGCTGCACATCCAACGCATTGTGGTGGGTAACAAAGGGTCTGGCAGCGGCTCCACCGTGTATGGGTTGTAAAATGGGAGTTTCCACCTCCAGATAACCCTGGCTGTTGAAAGTGTCACGGAGGCTTTGCACCACTTTACTTCGTTTAATAAAAACTTCTTTCACCCCGGGATTTACCACCAGATCCACATAGCGCATGCGGTAGCGGGCTTCCGGATCAGTAAATGCGTCATATACGTTTCCATCCGCATCCTGTTTGGGCAATGGTAAAGGATTCAGGCATTTGGATAAAAGCTGCAGGGAGGTAACGTGCACACTGGTTTCACCCGTTTGTGTTGTAAAAACATGTCCCTCCACACCAATAATATCGCCAATATCCAGCATTTTTTTAAATACTTCGTTGTATAGGGTTTTATCTTCACCCGGACAAATTTCATCACGATTTACGTAAATCTGTATGCGGCCGGAGCTGTCCTGCAGATTGGCAAACGCGGCCTTGCCCATAATACGCTGACTCATCATTCGGCCCGCAAGGCGAACATGTTGGAAGTTATCGACGTTTTTGGGGTAATGTTCTTTAATGTCGGCAGCATAGTGCGATACCGCAAAGGCCTCAGGAGGGAAAGGATCTATACCCATCTCACGGAGTTGCGCCATTTTTTGCCGGCGCACCAGCTGCTGTTCGTTCAGTTCGGTGTCAAACATGGTTTCACCGCAAAATTACGGGATTTGAGGTTATAAAGCCGTGCCGGATGGGTGATTTCCTTGCCGGGCTATGTGGTAAACGAGTTTCTGACAACATCGGTGAATCCGGCTTTTTTTACCCAAATGCTGCGCTTCAAAGCATCTTTTTTACATGCACGGACAGTCATTATCAGCCCCTGAGAAAGAAAGAACAATGCCCTGTTTAGGCATTTGTATCAAGAAACAGGTTTGATATTTAACGAAATTTCAAATGCAAAATTGGGTGTTTCCGGAGGATTGAGGATAAAAGTTTCCGAAAATCCTTCAGGAAGAAAAACGGCACACTGTGTGTTTGAAACATGAAATATTTTGTGGTGTAATGCCGCAGGTGTGCCTTGCAGTATACCATAAATTACCTCGGGCCTCAGTTTCTCGGGGGTATAAGCCGCATCGTGCCACACAACCACACTCTTTTCGTGCAGCAGAGTTTTAAATATGTTCTCTGTATCTGATTTTACCATTGCATAATGGTGGTCGCCGTCAACAAAAATGAGATCATACTGCTGTTGCAGGCTGCTAAAATCAAAGCTAGCCGTATCGCCATACAATTGGGTAACATTGGGCAATTCTTTTGAAAAAAAGCCATGCAAATCGGCATACTCCTGCGGAAGACCCAAGCCTACAATCTGTTCCGGCGATAGATTTAAGGTGGTACATTCTTTAGCCACTTCAGCCACATTGGCCACACTTTCGCCACGCCAGGTACCAATTTCAAAGTATCTGCATTTGGGTATGCCTGCAGCCAGTGATTTAAGCAAAGCCAGATCGGTAGGCAGTGAACCTCCATCCAAAAAGGCAAATGGATAAACGGTGCTGCCTTCCGGTTTTAGCAGAGTGCGCAAATCGATGGATGGCAGACGATATGCATTGCCCTTGAGAGCCCTGATTTTCCCATCCCATTCAACATCTTCGTCTAAAACAAGGTTCAGTAGCCAGGGTCGTCTGATAATCTTTGCAACTGCCCGAAGCGCACGAAGAATTTTTTTCATGTCAGCGCAAAGTTAGGCATTGCCCAAGGATTATATATCCGTAATGCTGCTGTCTGTCGCCTCCGGCAGTTCAGCGGAACTATCCTCAATAATGGTTACATCTTCCACATCATCCAAATCGGCTATAAAGGTCTGGGGGATATTCTTGGTGGTTTTCAGTCCCAGTTTTCTGAGTTTTTCGGCCCTGCTAACGAGGTTTCCCTTTCCGGTGCTCAACTTACTCACGGCTTCGGTATAGGTGCTTTCTGCCTTTTGAATGGCTTTGCCTACTTCCTGCAAATTTTCTGCAAATCCCACAAACTTATCGTACATATCGCCGGCCTGCCTGGCAATTTCCAATGTATTTTTATTGCTGTTTTCGGCTTTCCATACCGATGCAACAGTGCGCAGGGTAGCCAGCAGGGTAGAAGGCGATACCAGCACAATGCGGCGGCTCCAGGCATATTCATATAGTTCAGTATCACTTTGCACGCTCAGGGCAAAACCGGATTCTATGGGAATGAACATCAGGGTAATTTCAGGTGATTTCAGGTTGATGGCGGTGTGATAATCTTTTTCAGCCAGATTTTTAATATGGTTTTTCAATGAAATCACGTGGGCTTTCAGAGCTGCCTCCTTTTCGGGGGATCCGTCAGGCGCGGAGGTGTACTGCTCATAGGCAGTTAAACTCACCTTGGCATCTACAATGATGTTTTTGTCTTCAGGTAAGAACACAACGGCGTCAGGCTTTATGGTGGCACCGGAAGAGGATGATGTAACAAACTGGGTTTCATATTCCCTTCCTTTGGAAAGACCACTGCTGTCCAATACTTTTTCCAGAATCATCTCACCCCAGCCGCCCTGCATTTTGGTATTTCCCTTCAGAGCATTGGTAAGGTTTTGGGTCTGCTGGGTAATGGTATTGTTTAATACCGTAAGGTTTTTAATTTGTTCCAGTAACTGCGTATTGCCGGTACTGGCCTCCTTGCGCGTATCCTCCACCTTTTTTTCAAAGTCTTTCAATTTTTCTTTCAGCGGACTTAATACATCTTCCAATGTTTTTTCCTGTTGCTTTGTGAGTACCTGGCCTTGTTTTAATAGTCCTTCATTGGTAACATCCTGCATAATTTTACGCATAAGTGTTTCAGTAGATTCGGCGGTTTGCTTGAGACTATTATTCAGATCGGTGAGGTTTTTAACATCTGCATCCAGTGCGGCAATACGTGCAAACTGGTCTTTATTTTCCAGCTGAAGTGCGGGAACCTGATCGGCCTGGAGTTTCCAGGTTTCAGCAGAAGCCAATTTGGCTGAAAATTTTGATTTGACAATAAAATAGGTAATGATTACACCTAATACAATTCCGATGATAAGAAATACAATGTTTTCCATGTTAAAAAGTAATTTAGTTTAATTTATACTGCAAAATAGGGGTCTACAGCGGGAAATAAAAAATAAAAATAACTTTATTTTACCACGCAAATAGGATGCGTAGTACCCATTTTAATTTGCAAATAATTATTTAAAAAACCTAAATATTAATCTGTAAGGTTTTCTTGTTGTGTGTTATTTGTTGAAGCGTCCGCCGGGGAATCGGCGGATTCTTTTTTTAATGTATGGCTAAAAAATCTATGCTGCCCTAAAATAATGATTACAACTCCTATGGTAATACATGCATCGGCAAAATTCCAGATGGGACTGAAGAAGGTAAATTCTTGTCCGCCCCAGATAGGCAACCATTGAGGAAATCGACTTTCGATAATGGGTGCGTAAAACATATCCACTACACGCCCCTCAAACCAGCCTCCTTCATAATCAAAGTTGCGATGCCGGAACAACACGCCATAGAATACGCTATCAATAATATTTCCGATGGCTCCGGCCAGTATAAAAGCTATGGAGACCAGCAATCCCGTATGTGCGTATTTGCGGATATTTTGCCATAAATACCAGGCTCCAAAAATGCTGACTGCAATTCTAAAACCGGTAAGTAGAAATTTACCCGTTCGCCCACCCAGTTCAATACCAAAAGCCATTCCATTGTTCTCAATGAAGTACATATTGAACCAGTTGCCCAGCAATGGCACCATTTGCCCCGGCCAGTAGTGGGTTTTTACATAAATTTTGATGGCCTGATCAATAATCAGACTGAGCAGCAAAATACCTACCGGCAGCCAGAATTTGGGGCTGCGATATACCGATAGGGTCGCCGTTTCCGTTTCAGGATTTTCCAAGTTTGGC
>JBEDNI010000029.1:0-12428 GCA_041170685.1 Bacteroidota bacterium
AGATGCATGTGTTCGTAAAATGGGTTACAAAAATAATGCTTTTTTACTGAAAAACCTGCAGTTTGTTATATTTTTTATGAGAAATAATCCCTTCAAGGTCTTAGTAACGCGAATCAGCCTGTCAATTATTCGAAATAATTGCGGGTGTAAAAACCTCCTTTTCGCAGGTAATCTTCTTTTTTCATAAGCCGCAAATCACTTTGCATCATGTCTTTCACCAAGTCATCCAGCGAATGACGTGGTGACCACCCCAGTTTTTCGCGGGCTTTGGTGGCATCGCCGAGGAGCAGATCCACCTCAGTGGGTCTAAAATAACGAGGATCTACACATACCAGCTCCCGTCCGGGCTTGAGGTGATCAATATCCAGACCGCAAGCTGCTGCTTTTGTTTCGTCCACAAATCCTAAAACACCCTTCTCTTCCACCCCTGAACCATGAAATTCAATTCCCAGCCCCAATTCACTGAAAGCTTTGCGTACAAAATCCCGAATTTCAGTGGTTTGACCTGTGGCAATCACAAAATCTTCCGCCGTATCCTGTTGCAAAATCAAATACATAGCCTCCACATAGTCTTTAGCATGGCCCCAGTCTCGCTTGCTGTTCAGGTTGCCCAGGTATAGTTTTTCCTGCAAACCGAGTGCTATCCTGGCTGCTGCCCGGGTGATTTTGCGGGTCACAAATGTTTCTCCGCGGATTGGGCTTTCGTGGTTAAATAAAATCCCGTTGCAGGCATACATATTGTAGGCTTCCCGGTAGTTTACCGTAATCCAGTATGCATACATTTTAGCTGCTGCATATGGGCTGCGGGGATAAAAAGGGGTGGTCTCACTTTGTGGAACCGCCTGCACCAAACCATACAGTTCAGACGTACTGGCCTGATAAACCCGTGTTTTATTGGTCAACCCCAGTATGCGAACCGCTTCGAGTATTCGAAGGGTTCCCAAGGCGTCACTGTTAGCGGTGTATTCGGGTGTCTCAAAACTCACCTGAACATGGCTCTGGGCCGCCAGATTGTAAATCTCATCCGGCTGAACCTCCTGCACAATGCGAATCAGGTTGGTGGAATCGGTTAAGTCACCATAATGAAGGTGCATTTTAGCTCCGGGCATATGCGGATCTTCGTAAATATGGTCAATGCGGTCGGTATTAAACAGAGAACTTCTACGCTTGATACCATGTACCACGTATCCTTTTTTTAGCAGAAATTCGGCTAGGTAGGCGCCATCCTGTCCGGTGATTCCGGTAATAAGTGCAACTTTCATGCAGCGCAAAAATACAACACACAACCGGATGTTTGTTTTTTTATGATTTCAAAGGTTTTTTCAGCACCCTAAAGAACAAACAGTAAATTTGACAGTTTTGTGACGGTGTTATTGTACTGAAACACAAACCTTTCCATAACAAGCCCATGTAAAAACCCATCTAAAAATGCCTGATTTTCAATAAACCACCTTAACTTTGATAATTGAGAGCGAGAACGAGGATGAATTACTACCCACTTCAAAAAGGCCTGCTGTGGGCCTTGTGTTTAATTACCACTTTAAATAATTATGCGCAGCAACGTACTGTGGGTTTAACCAAGTACCAGGAACCCAACCACCAAAAGGGGTACTATCTTTTGTCCCCCATGGTAAATCAATCCAAAAACACCTACTTGCTGGATGACTGTGGGCGCGTTGTAAAAACGTGGGTGGGTGGAGGCATGCCCGGAACCGCCTGTATACTTGGGCATGATGGAAGCCTTATCCGCACCAATTCAGTGTTTAATCCCTACATGGCAATAGGCAGTGGCGGTGTTATTGAAAAATTTGATTGGACGGGAAGCCGAATTTGGCGATGGGCGCTCACTGACAGCAACGAATCACTGCATCATGACATCACAGAACTCCCTAATGGAAATATTTTAGCCATTGTCTGGGTCAGAAAAAAAGCTGTGGAAGCAGAAGCCCTGGGCAGAACATTTCCACTGGGCAGAACCGATATACTATTTGAGCGCATTATTGAAATTCTACCCAAAGACACCAATGATGCGGATATTGTTTGGGAGTGGCGACTCTGGGACCACCTGGTTCAAAACACAGACCCTGCCAAACCCGGATACGGAACGCCCAACCAACACCCTGAATTGCTGGACATTAATTACTACGAACCATCTGATATCGGTCGTGACTGGCTGCACCTGAACGGGATTGATTACAACCCAACACTTGACCAAATTGTTATTACTTCAAGGAGTTTAGGGGAGTTTTATGTGATTGACCATAGCACCAATGTGATTGAAGCAAGCGGGCACTCAGGCGGACGATGGGGTAAAGGCGGTGATTTCCTTTATCGCTGGGGAAATCCCGAGGCCTATGGCAGAGGCACCCCCCAGGAAAAGCGCCTTTATGTACCGCACCATGCACATTGGATCAAAGAAGGTTTGCCCCACGCAGGAAAGTTTTTGATTTTTAATAATGGCCAAGCCAGACCCGACGGCACATACAGTACCGTTGACATGGTCACACCATCGATGGATAACAACTTTAAATATACCATACAACCCGGTAAGGCGTACCTGCCGGCATCCGGAACCCAAAGATATAAAGCCGCAATCCCAACATCCTTTTACTCAGCGGTTGTGTGCGGCAGTTATATGCTAAAAAACGGAAACCTGCTTACCACTGACGGCCTCAAGGGCAAAGCATTTGAGTCAGATAGTGCAGGCAATATCATCTGGACATACATAAACCCATATGGCAGCGCAGGGATAGCCAACCAAGGAGACGACCCCGGAATCAACACGGTTTTTCGTTATGAGTATTATGCCCCTGATTTCTCCGGGTTCACAGGAAAAAATCTCACCCCTGGTTCAGAACTGGAGAAGAACCCATACACCCAAAGACTTTGTGAAAAAAGCAACACGGGCCTACAATCAAACAGCTTAAAGAATGGCATGATCAACCCCAATCCGGCAGGTGATTTCGCTTTTATTTATGCCGAAACCGTAGACAATGGGAAAATTTACAACACCGCCGGTCGTTGCGTGGGAACTTTTAGCGGAAATCGCATTGACCTTCGCCGATTTAAACCCGGTATATGGGTGGTTTCCTACACTGCTGAAGGAAAAACACATACAGAAAGACTGCTAAAAACAGAGTGACCTGAATGCTCTGTTTGTTAGGTTTTATATCTGCTTCTATCATCAAAAAGCCCGGTATTACCGGGCTTTTTGATTGGGCTATTTGTCTTTAGTGTGCTGAGGTATACAACTCCGACACTTTTTTCCAGTTTACCACGTTCCACCACGCATTAATATAATCCGGGCGGCGGTTTTGATAGTGGAGGTAATAGGCGTGTTCCCATACATCCAGGGCCAGAATTGGGGTGCCTTTCACATCTGCGATATCCATCAGCGGGTTATCCTGATTGGGAGTGCTCGTTACCACCAGTTTTCCGTCGTGAACCACAAGCCAGGCCCATCCCGAACCAAATCTTGTGGTAGCAGCGGTATTAAACTGTTCTTTGAAGGCCTCAAAACTGCCAAAAGCAGCGGTAATATCTGAAAGCAGGTGTCCTTCGGGTGCACCGCCTCCGGTAGGGCTCATCAACTGCCAAAACAAACTGTGATTCCAATGACCGCCACCATTGTTTCGAACCGCCATACTATACTTGCTCACACTTGACATTAGCTCTTCCAGGGTTTTGCCTTCACCGGCATTGCCTTTCACGGCGTTATTCAGGTTGTTTACATAGGCTTGATGGTGTTTACCGTGGTGGATTTCCATGGTCCTGGCGTCAATATGGGGCTCCAGGGCCGCAAATTCATAGGGGAGTGTTGGTAATTCAAACATAATGATGGGTTTTATTCAGGTAACAAAGTTACGCAAGTTTGGTTCGTTGTGCGCATACCCTGATTTTTGCAGACAAATTGCCTGATTACGCTGATATTATACTTGCCGTTGAGATTGCCGCTGTTTTTTTATCGTTGGCAGGGGTGCTGCTGGCTATAAAGCCATATGTAGCTAATTGGCCGGTAGCTATGGTAGGCACAGCCCTGTATGCCTGGGTTTTTTTTGATTGCCGACTGTATTCAGACATGGTCTTGCAATTTGTTTTTATTGGCATTCAAATTCTCGGTTGGTGGAAATGGTCTTTGAAAAGAGAGGGCGCCACACATATATCATCACTCACACAGTGGCAGTGGCTGGCTGAGTGCTTAATGTTTCTTGCCGGATGGTATGGGTGGACAAACATCTTACTTTTATGGGCTCCCGATGCCGCTATGCCGTGGTTCGACAGCTTTACCGCATCCCTCAGCGTATGGGCTATTTCATTACAGGCACGCCGCAAATGGGAAAACTGGATTCTCTGGCTTCTGGCTGATATAATTTATATTCCACTTTATATTTCAGCAGGCAAACCCTTAACAGCAGGGCTTTATGCTGTTTTTTTAATCCTGGCGATTATGGGTTTGCGCACCTGGTACCGACAGCGGGTCTGAACTTTTATCCCTATTTTTGCATAGCTGCTAGCCTTTTGGGGTCATTACAGCTTTTGATTTAAATAAATATATGGGATGTTCATCTTGTGGTACTAAATCCGGTGGGGGGTGCTCTCCTGCCGGATGCAAAAGCAATGGTACCTGCGGCACATCGGGGTGTAATGCCCTGAATGTATATGACTGGTTCAGGGATATGGAACTCCCTGATGATTTTATACCTTTTAACATTGTAGAAATACGATTCAAGGGTTCCAGAAAAGAGTTTTTCAGAAACACAAACCGTCTTGATCTTTATACCGGCGACTATGTTGCCGTGGAGAGTTCCGTAGGGTTTGATATTGGAACCGTTTCTGCTACTGGCGAGATTGTTCGGTTGCAATTAAGAAAACACCGGGTGCAGGAAGATTCTGAACGTATACTTCCCATCCTTCGTAAAGCAACAGACAGAGACCTTGAAAAAAACGAAGAGGTAAAACAGAAGGAAAACGCCACCCTGGAAAGAGCCCGGACCATTGCTTTCCGGCTTAATCTGCAGATGAAAATCAGCGATATTGAGATTCAGGGTGATGGAAGAAAAGTGATTTTCTTTTATACTGCAGAACAACGTGTGGATTTTCGGGAGTTGATTCGCTTGTACGCTGATGAATTTCGCATGAAGATTGAAATGCGCCACATCAGCTACCGCGAAGAGGCTTCTCGTTTAGGAGGTATTGGGGTGTGTGGACGTCAGCTTTGCTGCAGCACCTGGCTCACAGACTACAAAATGGTTACCACGGGGGCAGCCCGTGTACAAAACCTCAGTATTAATATGGAAAAGCTGGCCGGGCAGTGTGGCCGGTTAAAATGCTGCCTTAATTATGAGCTGGACCTCTATGTTGAGGCGCTTGATAAATTCCCGAAAGCCAAAATTGTTAAACTAGAAACGGTCTCTGGTGTTGCTTACAGCCGCAAAACAGACATCTTGAAACAACTGATGTGGTTTAGTTATGAGGACAATCAGACTTGGATTGCCCTTGAAGTAGAGAAAGTGAAGGAATATCTCGACGAAAACAAACAAGGGAAAACCATACCACCACTGCAGGATATTGCCGCAGCCAGCCAAGTTATGGAACAAGCTGCCTCACAGGCACCTGAGTTTATTGGCGGTGCAGAACTGCTGGAAGACCGTGAACTCGAAGCTGAAATCCGAAAAAACCGACAGGACAAAGGACGTCATCAACACCCGCACAATAAGGGCGGACAAAGACAACAGCATAACCCCGGTGGTAACCCGCATGGCAAACCACACCACCGAGGACCCGACAACCGCGGCCCCAGAAGAGATAACAGAGGCCCACGCCCACCCCACCAAAACAGCGGCCCAAAACCCAACAACCCACCAAAAAGCTGATTTTATTTGCTTCGAACTGGGCTTTGCATTAATATTGATGCCCCAATTGCCAAGGACACATGATTGCCCCGGTCATCCACTGGTATTTCAAACAGCGACATCAGGATATACTGTTGATGGCATCAAGGGCTTTGGATTCTCAGGATGTGTGGTTTGAATACCTCCTTGATAAAGGCAAAGAAACCGAATATGGCGAATGGGTAGGTTTTAAAAATATTCGCAATTACGCACAGTGGAAAGATACCGTACCGGTAGCAAATTACGAAGACCTTAAACCTTGGATTGAACGAACCATGGCCGGTGAGCAGGGCTTGTTGTGGCCGGAAGAAATTACATGGTTTGCCAAAAGCAGCGGCACCACAGGAAATACGGCAAAATTTATCCCTATCAGCTACGAAAGTCTTGAATGCAATCACTTCAAGGGCACCAAAGATATTTTAACCCTTTTCTGTAGTGAAAACCCGGAGTCTGCAATGTTTCAGGGCAAAGCCCTGCTGATTGGCGGAAGCCACAAAATTAACCAACTCAACACCCGCGGTTATTATGGGGATCTGAGCGCGGTTCTTATCAACCACATGCCAGTATGGGCCAATTTCAAATCTACCCCAGACACAAACATTTCCCTAATGGATAATTGGGAGGAAAAGGTAGAAAGCATGGCACAGGCAACCATTCTTGAAGATGTTACCAGCATCAGCGGTGTGCCTACATGGACACTGGTGCTTTTCAAACGAATTCTTGAAATTACCGGTAAAAAACACATGCATGAGGTGTGGCCAAACCTGGAATTATTTATCCATGGCGGAGTTAGTTTCACCCCTTACCGTGAGCAGTTTAAACAATTGCTTCCAGACCCTAAAATGCGGTATGTAGAAACCTATAATGCAAGTGAAGGGTTTTTTGGGGTTCAGTTCGCCTCTGCAAACTCAGACATGCTGTTGGTTACAGACCATGGTGTGTTTTATGAGTTTTACCCTGTAAACGAAGGTCCCTCCGCGGCAATCCCGCTCAGTGAGGTAAAGCCCGGTGTTAACTATGCCGTTCTAATTACCACCACAGGCGGTTTGTGGCGTTACAACCTGGGCGATACCATTCAGTTTACCGATACCAATCCTTATTTGTTTAAAATTTCAGGCCGCACCAAACTCTACATCAATGCATTTGGAGAAGAGTTGGTTATTGAAAATGCAGACACCGCCATCGCAGCTGCAGCCAAGCTCACGCAGGCTGTTGTTGAGGACTACACTGCTGCTCCTGTGTATATGACCGATATGGAACCGGGACATGAGTGGTTGATTGAGTTTTCTGTGCCGCCGGCAAACATGGAAAAATTCACCCAACTGCTTGATGAACAGCTTAAGGCCTGCAACGGGGATTATGCTGCCAAAAGACAGGGTGACCTGGCCATGAAGATGCCCAAAACCAGGGTTGTTCCGGCCGGAACCTTCCAAGAATGGCTGAAATTAAAAGGAAAACTTGGTGGTCAGCATAAAGTGCCACGCCTTAGCAATGACCGCAGGGTCATAGAAGATATACTCAGCACCCTTCAGCAAACCACCTGAGATTGGACATCTGAAAAGCCCTTTGTATCTTCGCCCCATGTACGGAGCGTTTCAGCAGCATTTACAGGCCGAACTGAAAACCATTGAGGAAAACGGCCTTTATAAAAAAGAAAGAATCATCGTAACCCCGCAGGATGCGGTTATTCGACTTCAGGACAACAGTGAAGTAATAAACTTTTGTGCCAACAATTACCTGGGACTCAGCAGTCACCCCCGTGTGGTGAACGCCGCCAAACGTGCCATAGATACGCATGGATTCGGCATGAGCAGCGTGCGATTTATTTGTGGAACCCAGGATATACACAAAGAACTCGAAGCAAAAATCGCGTCGTTTTACGGCACAGAAGACACCATACTCTATGCCGCTGCTTTTGACGCGAATGGGGGTGTTTTTGAACCCTTGCTGGGGGAAGAAGATGCCATTATCAGCGATTCTCTGAACCACGCCTCCATTATTGATGGGGTAAGACTGTGCAAGGCCCGCCGGTATAGATATGCAAACAATAATATGTCCGAACTGGAGGAACAGCTTATCAAAGCCCGGGCTGAAGGGGCGCGTTATATTCTGATTGTTACTGATGGCGTTTTTAGCATGGATGGTTATGTGGCGCAGCTGGATAAAATCTGCGACCTGGCAGATAAATACAACGCTCTTACCATGACAGACGAATGCCATGCCGCCGGTTTTATCGGTAAAACAGGGCGAGGTGTCCCCGAATACTGCAATGTAATGGGCCGGGTTGATATTATCACCGGAACGCTCGGTAAAGCATTGGGAGGAGCCATGGGGGGCTACACCACCGGACGTAAAGAAATTATTGAAATCCTCAGACAACGCAGCCGCCCTTACCTTTTCAGCAACTCGCTGGCCCCCAGTATAGTAGGTGCAAGCATAGAGGTGTTTAATATGCTCACCGAAACCACAGAACTGCGCGATAAATTGGAAGCCAATGTTCACCGTTTTAAAGCGGGTATGAAAGCTGCCGGCTTCGATTTTAAAGACGGAGACAGCGCCATTGTCCCTATTATGCTGTATGATGCCAAACTCAGCCAGATAATGGCTGATAAGCTCCTTCAGGAAGGAATATATGTAATTGGATTCTTTTATCCCGTTGTACCCAAAGATCAGGCTCGTATTCGCGTACAGTTAAGTGCTGCACATAGTTTTGAGCACATTGACCGCGCTATTGCCGCATTTACCAAGGTGGGCAAAGAACTGGGCGTAATTTCTGCCTAAGACAATAAACTGCCTAAAGAAAAAAGCCCGCCATAAGACGGGCTTTTAAAATGCGTATCTTTTTATTAAAAACGTACGTATTTGAGCATGTGACGATTGCCATCACACAGCACGGCAATCTGGTAAACCCCGGGCAACCAAAGCTTGCCCGGCACAACATGTGACTGCCCCGCCTGCCATATTGACTCATGCACAAGCGCTCCGGTGGTATTGTAGACCAGAACAACAGCGTCTGTTGGCATTGTGCTCCAATTTAGCAATGCATCCCCTCCAGATGGGTTGGGTGTTAGATTTACAGGACTGTTCAATACCTGCAACAGTGAATTGGTTGGTTGCACGATGATAGGTTGCTGAAACCCCTGGGTAAAGAGATTGTTGGTGGTGCTTCCGGTTTCACCTACAAGATTTCCAACCGTCCAATCGGCTGAAAAAGTACCCGAATACGACCCTCCGGTAGATGACAATATTGCTCGTGCGGCAGTTTGTGCCTTGGCGCTGAAAACACCTGCACTCACACATAGAAAAACAGCGATGATCCTCATGGCCGAATTATTTATTTCGGTTATTCCGATTAGGTACTGCGATTCCTTCAGTATTTACATGGTGAATTCCGGCACTGGCTGGCTTACCAAACAATTCAGGATGTAAATATTTGCCCACTGCATTTTTCTCTTTAGGCTTCTCCGGAACAACCCGATTCGCTTTAGCCCAGGCATCATTTCGCACACCTGTAACCTGCCAACTAACCTCGGTATTGGGCTTGTCAGTTTTGATACTGAACTTATTCCCTTCAATCTTTTTGGAAACCACCGCTTGTGCAAAATCAGGACCCATTACGGTAAGCTGGTAGCGAAAATCTACATTCAGTGACTGGAAATATGAAGGGAGGGTAACCTCAGCTGCACCATTGGCATCGGTAGTTATGTTGCCATTGTAAATATTCATCATCTCAGGGCTTTCAACAAAGCTGTGAATCAGGTATTTGTTTTCTGGGTCCTGTGGGTGGTCTATCTGAAACGTTCCACCGGCCTTGCTTAATGTTCCTGAAACATAAACGTTGCCTTGAAAATATCCTGCATAGTTAGTGAGTCCGCTGGTTGCGGTTCCATACACACCATAGTTTGTGTAGGAAGAATTGGTTGCTGTATTGGAGAAATAACCGGCATAAGCTGCAGATCCCGCTGTACCTGTGATGGGATTATAGGACCCGTATGTTCCGCTGGCACTGGTAGAAGCCGCATACACCCCGTTATAATGGCCAATTGTAAAGGTATACCCACCGTCTGTCTCTGAATAGATTCCATAATTTCTTTTGCCTGTGGTTTGCAACGCTTTGGCTTCAAATACTGCCCCCACGTTGAACGTTCCTGAATTTCCCGCAATACCACCTATACCTGCATTGAAAAACGCCGATCCTTTGGCATACCCCAGCGCACCAACATTATTGGTGAATGTTGTGGTAACGGTGTCGGGAACAAAGAAAGATGCAACACTATAGTCATATATGGATACCGCAGGAGAATACAGTACTGCACTGGAACCTTTGACATTGAATTTACCAATAGATCCCATGGAACCAATATTGACATCCCCATTTCTAAGAATACTTATTCTCTGTGACGCATTGGTGGCAAAAGACATAGAGTCTGCGGTAGAGAGGAGTAATGAACCGGAGGCTGCATTATTAAGGTAACCCAAACTCGCATTAGGCATACCATTGGTGCTACCGGTGCTGCCGGTGCCATATTTGTTTAAAAACATGTTGGTACCTGCAGAATTGGTCATTCTCAGGCCCGAATAAGCAGTGCTGCTGCCCGTTTTGGCTTCAATTTCACCGTTGCCTGCGCTGCTGTGTACGCTCAACGGGTAGAGCGGCGTAGTATTTCCAATACCTACATTGCCCGTGTTGTTGTTATATACATCATTTCCAGAGGTTGTCCACTTACTGTTAATCACACCACTTGTGATGGTTAACCCTGTGCCGGCGGTCAGTGTAGTACCCGCTGTACCGGAAGAGTCTTTGGCGGGAGCCCATGCAGTGCCATTCCATTTCAGCACTTGTCCTGCTGTTGCACCTGATTGTGAAATCTGCGAAGCTGTGATTGTGGCGGGACCGTCATTGGCTGGTGCCCATTTGGTTCCGTCCCACTTGATGATTTGACCTGAGGTTGCACCGGCCTGTTCTATTTGCGACATGGTTATGGTGGAAGGACCATCTGCGGCAGGAGCCCATGCCGTGCCATTCCATTTAATAATCTGTCCGGTTGTTGCCCCGCCTTGCTCCAGTTGGGTTAAAGGAACGGTTGAGGAACCTGCAGAGGCTGGTGCCCATGCTGTACCGTTCCATTTTAAAATCTGTCCAGCCGTAGCACCATTGCCTGCGATCTGAACAGGGGATATAACTGCGGTGGGGGCCAGTGCATTTGCAGTAGTTGCGGTGGTTGCGGTGGTCGCTGTAGAAGCACTGGATGAGGTGTTTGCAAAGGTGGCATAAGGCACTGCCATCAGCTGGGTATTGCTGATTTCAGCAAAATTGCTTCCACCGGCAGCGTCTGCCTCTACCTGAAGAAACTTAGCGCCTGAAGCCCATTGAGTTGCTGTTGGGAAAGCCCCCTGAGCCACACTTCCGCTACCTACTGTAGCCACAAGCATTCCCTGGGCAGAGGTGGTCTTTAGTTGGGTTTCTCTATACAAAATGGTACCGGAGGCACTGCCCTCTCGGAGGGTAAAGCGCAAACTCACCGACTGGCTGGCCAGTGGCTGCCCGGAGGCATTTCGCATAGCGGCCTGATAAGGAAATCCATTGGGGGCCTGCGCATGGGCTGTAGCAAAACCGGCAAACGCAAGCAATGTTAGTATGTGTGTTTTCATAATTATGTTTATTTACTTTGTTATGTCCATACGAAACTGGTAATTAAACCTGAAAAATACAAGCCTTTGCAAAAAAATAAAGTCTATTTAATAATCAAAATGAATAGGACTATATTTGTCGGACAACGAAAACACTTACCTATGTCACTTTGGAGGAAAAAACCCCTTGGCGAACTGCTGGCTCAAGCCGAAGGCAGTAGCTTAAAACGCACCTTGGGTGCATGGAGTCTGGTAGCTTTAGGCATTGGTGCCATCATCGGTGCCGGCTTGTTTGTGAGAACTGCCGCGGCAGCAGGTCAGGCGGCCGGACCCGGAGTTACTATGGCGTTCATTGTGGCTGCCATTGGTTGCGCTTTTGCGGGCTTATGTTACGCCGAGTTTGCCTCTATGATTCCCATTGCAGGGTCTGCCTATGCCTACAGTTATGTAACCATGGGCGAAATTGTGGCCTGGATTATCGGATGGGCCCTTATAATGGAATATGCGCTGGGTGCCGCCACTGTTTCTATCGCCTGGAGCGAATACCTAAACAACCTGTTAGGAGGCGGGATACCGTATGAATGGTGCCATTCCCCGTTTGAGGTTTCTCAAAGCGGGGTGCACGGTATCATGAATCTTCCTGCTATTGGCATTTTAAGCCTGCTTACCCTGCTTCTCATCAAAGGCACACAGGAATCGGCTTTTATCAACGCCATCATTGTTTTTGTAAAGGTTGCCATAGTGTTGTTGTTCATCTTCATTGGCTGGCAGTTTATCAATCCTACAAACTATGAACCCTACTTAATACCGGAAGGCACAGCCCCTGTACTGAAACCCGATGGAACCATAAAAAACGCCTATGATGGCTTTTTCCGACATGGATGGGGCGGGATTATTGGCGGGGCG
>JBEDNI010000030.1:0-12378 GCA_041170685.1 Bacteroidota bacterium
GTAAATATCACAATAAGTATTTTAAAGACAATGATAGACCGGTTATTCATTTAGGTAATTTGGCGTTAGATGAATGAAAATAGAAAAGGTTTAAACTGAATTAAAAAAAATCCGCCGGAATACCGACGGATTTTCAAATCGAAAAAATCGTGTGCTTATTTTACCAATGCCGGGCCCTGCGAAGGCTGTTTACCGGCCTTTACAGCCAAAAACTCAACCTCTATAATGGCAATGCCATACATTTCATCAAAACTTTTCACACTCTGACTGAGCGGAGAGGAAGCATCCAGGGGAGTATACACCTCAAATTTTGCTCCGGCAGCTGATTTTTCAAAAGCTTCGAGTAATGCAGGGGTCATGGCAAAACCTGTCAGATCGCTGGTTACGCCCTGCGGCTGTCTTTCTTTGGTATTGAACAGCAGGGTTCCTTTCTGGGTTTTTGCCACAATATGGCAGGTAATGGTATCGTATTTACCGGGCGTGGCACCTTTGCCTGCAACTATGACTTTGTACTGTCCGTTTGATGCCAGCTTGATCACACCGGGTTTTTTTGCATTATCTGCCAGCCATTTATCGGCGGCTTCTTTTAATGCCTTGGATTTCTTTTCACGCTCCTGTGTCATATAGGCAGTCTGAACGCGCTGAATGTCTTTTTCAGCCACCGCATATCCACTGTCTTTTTTGAGGGCTTCTTCAATACCCTTCATGAGCGAGCTGTAGTCAATCTTGTCTACACCGCTGCCCTTCATGTATTTACCAACCTGATAGCCCACTGTGTAACTGAAAGAATCTGAAGATGTTTTAAGGGTTTTACCGGGATTAACCTGTTTACCTCCGCAGGATGCCAGCATCCACACTACCAGCAAACCAACGATTTTACTTGTATTTTTCATTTTTTTTGTGTATATTTATTTATTTGGATATACCGTATAACTCGGCCCTGCGCTGCTGCACGGTGGCGTCTTCGGCAAATTCCTCGTAGGTCATGTATTTATCAATCATGCCATTGGGGGTAATTTCAATGATGCGGTTAGCCACCGTATTTATAACTTCCTGGTCATGGCTATGCATCAATACAATCCCGGCATAGTCAATCAATCCGTTGTTCAACGACTGTATGCTTTCCAGATCAAGGTGGTTGGTCGGCTCGTCAAATATGCCCACATTCGGATTTTCAATCATCATTTTGCTTAGCATGCAGCGAACCTTCTCACCACCCGAAAGCACATTGCACATTTTCTGGGTTTCTTCCCCGCTGAACAACATCCGGCCCAAAAATCCACGTATAAAGGTTTCATCTTTTTCTGCGCTATACTGACGGAGCCAGTCTACCAGGTTGATGGGTTTCTCGAAATACGCGCTGTTATCGTTGGGCAAATAACCCATTTTTACGGTCACCCCCCATTTTACCTCACCGGTATCGGGCTGACTTTCACCCCACAGCACCTTAAATAAGGTATTTAAGGCCAGGGTATTTCTGCTCAAAAACGCAATTTTATCTCCTTTGTTTACCGTGAAATTGAGGTTGCCAAAAAGTTTGGCTCCCCCCACACTGCACGATACATTGTCAAGGGTAAGAATTTGGTCTCCCACTTCCCTTTCCTGCTTGAAAATAATGCCGGGATACCGGCGTGTGCTGGGCTGTATCTCTTCGATATCCAGTTTTTCCAACATCTTTTTTCTGGCAGTAGCCTGCCTGCTTTTGGCCACGTTCGCACTGAAACGGGCGATAAACTCCTGCAGTTCTTTTTTCTTTTCTTCGGCCTTTTTATTCTGATCGCTGCGCTGCCTGAGGGCCAGCTGTGAGCTCTGATACCAGAATGTATAGTTGCCCGAGAATATCTTGATTCGGCTATAGTCTATGTCGCACACATGCGTGCACACATTGTCCAGAAAGTGTCGGTCGTGGCTCACCACCAGCACGGTATTTTCAAAACCCGCGAGAAATTCCTCAAGCCAGCGGATGGTTTCCACATCAAGGTCGTTGGTGGGTTCGTCCATCAAGAGCACATCGGGGTTGCCAAACAATGCCTGAGCAAGCAGCACACGAACTTTCTGATTTCCGCTCAGTTCCTTCATCAGCTTTTCGTGTATGGATTCTTCAATACCCAGGTTGCTCAGCAGGGTAGCCGCATCACTTTCTGCATTCCATCCGTCCATTTCGGCGAATTGCGCTTCCAGTTCACTGGCACGCATACCGTCTTCGTCGGTAAAATCCGCTTTGGCATACAAGGCATCTTTCTCTTCCATGATAGCCCACAAACGATGGTGACCGCGCAATACGGTCTGCAACACGGGTATCTCGTCAAACTCAAAGTGATTCTGCTTCAACACCGCCATGCGCTTGCCCGGCTCAAGGTCTACTGAACCGGTATTGGGCTCTATTTCACCGGCAATGATTTTAACCAATGTAGATTTTCCGGCTCCATTAGCGCCTATGATACCGTAGCAGTTTCCGGCTGTAAATTTCAGGTTTACATCTTCGAATAAAACCCGTTTGCCAAAGCGAAGTGAAATGTTGGATACCGTTAACATGGTGATTTAAAAGGGCTGCAAAATTAGTGATATTAAGCAAACTTTCCGAAGGATCCATCGGTTTTCACCGCTTATTTTATTCGGTTACAATCGACAACAAACACTTGCAACCGAAAGTAACTGTTTTAATACCGAATGTGCGGATAGCAGTGCTTCAACTTTGCATCAACAAATTATTCGTAAAACAATTTTTATTTATTACATCGTATGACAAACTTAGTTAATTCCGTGAGACTGATCGGCAATGTAGGCCGCACCCCTGAAGTGAAAGAATTTGCCGCAGGGCGCAAAAAAGCATCCATGAGTCTGGCCACCAGTGAAAAAAGACGCCAGGAAAATGGGGAGTACACCACCCATACAGAATGGCATAATCTGATATGCTGGGGCAAACAGGCAGAGGTGGTAGAGAGATTCGTCAAGAAGGGCAGCAGGCTGGTCATTGAGGGAAAACTCACCCATCGTGATTACACCGCTTCAAATGGTCAAAAACGTTACATCACCGAAATTCTGGTACAAGAAATCACGTTCTTTGACGGACGTAAACCTGAGGGTGAAGCTACCGTCAATGCGGAGGCAAATACAACACCTGCCAAATCGGACGAAACCGAAAACAACCTTCCCTTTTAACCCAACTTGTGTTTTGTTTTTCATGGGGCCTGCGGCAGAAATGCCGTGGGCTTTTTTTATGGAAGAAACCGGATAGGATCCGCCAAATCCGGCATCTCACAAACTTCACGTCTACCCCACATTCGGTTGCGCCGGCGGGCTATCGCATCATAAACCCAATCAGTGAGATTTTTTGGGAACACGTTAAATGCACTTAGCAAATTCCACGGAAAACCCAGCAGACGCAACACCCTAAATGCCGCTTTACTTTTTATAAACACCTTGCCACCCTCAAGTAACACCACGGTATCCACATTCAATATTTCCTGTGACAATCTTGCGGCAGCAGTGCCCCCCTGCAAAGGAGCAAAGAAGAAGCGCTTTTTTTTATCTCTTTTGCTCACAAACCTGACAGCATAGTGGCATAAGTTGCAATGGCCATCATAAAACAGAATAAGGTGATTTTCCTCCATCACTGAATTTTCTGCAGATAGGAATTTACTTTTTCCCTGAAATAAGGGGTCAGTTCGGCGGGAGGTCGGCGCATGGTTTCTCTTTCGGCCCTTTTTTGCTGCATGTAACGCTGAATAGATGCGGGAGCCGTGGGGGTGAATTCACCCGGAGCTATGGCCTGTCGCTGTTCCTCGGTTTGCTGATTCCTATCGGCCTTTTCATGCTCAAGCAACCGAGTTTGTATTTCTTTTTGCCGTTCTATTAACTGAGGATTAAAACGCTTGTTTACCAGCTCTTTTTCCTGCTCCTCCATCAATTTTTCTGTCTCCTGCAGGGTTTTTGCACCCGCCCCGTTGCCTCCCTGTTCTAATGACTTTCTCAACTCTCCCAGCTTTCGGCGCAGTGCCTCCTGCATGAGCGCAATACGGGCATATTCTTCATTCAATTCTTTGCCCTGCTGCCCCTCACCTGGCTTGGGTTGCCCATCTTTACCGGGCTTGCCGTTTTGCCCCTTTTTCTGCATTTCCTGCAGCATCTGTCCCAATTGCTCCTGCCCTTTCGATAACTTATCTCCCTTGTTGGGTTTACCCTGACTCTTCCCTTTCCCGCCCGGGTTGCTGCAGCTGCCCTTGCCCTGTTTCTGATTTTGCTGAGCCATTTTCTGCTGCATGTTCTGCATACTCTCCAGCAACATTACCGCAAGGTTATTGAGTCCCGTCATCACAAACTGTTCACGCACAACCGCCGCCCTCAAATCCCTTGTTTTAAGCCCTTCCAGAGCCATATCCATGTTGTTGTTAATTCGTGAAATTTCTTTGGCCACAAACGTGCTCACCATGGGCTGCCGCTTGGCCAAAGCCCTTAAGCTGTCTTCCAACAAGGCACACTGCTCTCTCACCACCATTTGCCTTTTGTTTAGGTCTACAAACCTGGGATTATATTCTCTTATTCCGGAAAGCGCTGTAAAAACATCCTCCTGCTCAACGGATGTTTCCACCAGATTCTCCAATAATAATCGCAATGTCCGGTAATCTTCAGCCATTCGCTTCTGCTGCTCCTGCTCCATGCTTTTCTGCATTTTTTCGGCCGCTTTCTTCATTTGCTCAGCTGCATCCTTTTGATCCTCAGCTGCCTTCTTATTTTTACCGCTCTCAAGCTCATTACCGGCCTTCTGCTGGCTGTTTTCTGCCTGATCTTGCTCCTGTTCGCCCAAATCCAGCTGCATGGGCTTCTCAAGGCCCTTATTCATCTCCAGGGCTTCTTTCAACTCTTTGCGAATGTCCCGCATCTCCTCGGATAGTTTTTGTTGCTGCTCCTTCAGCTTACCGTCTTTATCACCCTTTTGCTGCTGGGTCTTTTCCGCCAGTTTATCCTGCTTATCCGCCAATTTGTTCAATCGGTCCAGATTATCATTCAGTTTCTGCTCCAGCTGCAGTTCCTTAAACTGCTCCATTAGCTGGTTTAAATCCCGGGACTGTTCCTTGTTCATCTGCCTCAATTCCTGCATCTTTTCAGCAATTTTTTCCTTAGATGCTTTTTGGTCCAGCAACTTCTGTATTTCCTCCATGAGCTTTTTCATTTCCGGATTCTCGATCTGCTTAAGCAGTTCATCCATCTGTTTCTTGCGCTCCATGGTTTCGGGTTTCTGCGATTGAAATTCTTCTTTCTGTTGCTGCAGTTTTTGTTGCTGCTGCTTCATCTCCTCTATTTTTTTCTCCAATTCCTGCTGTTTCTTCAGCAAGTCTTCCACACGCTGCTTTTCTTCCCAGGCCATATTTTTACCCGTATTCAGTTTCTGCTGCAGCTCCTGAGCTTCTTTTTGCATCTGTTTGCTCTGATTAAAGGCCTGCTGTAGCATCTGCTGCACTTTTTCGCCGGATTTCTCAGCGTCATCCCGTACTTCCTTAACCGTTTGCCTTCTCAGTGACTGAATGGCCGTTTTAGACACTTTTGGTCCATGAATTCCATCATTGTCTCTGGCTTCAAAATAATATTCCACCTCTTCACCGGGGGCCATTCCCAGCACATCCATATCCAGCCCGTAAAGAAAATCAACCCTGCTGCCACCGGCTGTTTTTACAGGCAATGTGATCCATCCGGACCTCTTTTTATCGGCGTTGTCGGTTTCCATGAACCGGTATTTCAGTGCAACGCCGCTGATGGCATAATCATCGGAGGCGGCACCCACAAACCAAAAACGGCGAACACTACTGCTGTCGTCTTTCTTTTCTACCGAAATCTCAGGAAACTGGTCTGCAATGCTGGCGATGCGATACTGCAAGGTATCGGCACCCACGGACTGGGAATGCCTGGGAAGTACCTTTACCGTTTCAGGGGCAAAGCATGTCATACCATATGAAAAAACGTTGCTTTTTGCCCGGATTTGTTCCGATTTACCAGCCCTTATAACCTCTATCGTTTCAGCATCTCTGGCCCTTAATTTCCAAGTGATTTTGCTGCCCTCGGGCAATTGAAATTCGGTGGAATTGCTAAATTTTTCTGAACCCTTACCGGTATATGCAGGATAAACAACGAAGGCCTCGGCATCGGTTAAAGAAGGATCAGGCAACAATTTCAGGCTAAAAGCCGGAGATGAAAAACCCATGGCCTCAAATTGAAATGCAATATCTTCCTGAATATTGCCTATCGAATAGGTAAAGAGGTTCCTGCCGCTCTGCTGCATCTTAATGCGCTGCCCTTTCAGTATCAGAT
Organism: Bacteroidota bacterium; assembly: GCA_041170685.1. Lineage (GTDB taxonomy): Bacteria > Bacteroidota > Bacteroidia > NS11-12g > UBA955 > RGEC01. The sequence continues at coordinate 6,307 of JBEDNI010000030.1, forward strand.
AGGCATCCTCGGGCAAACTTCGGCCCTCGAATGTTAATTCTAGCGTGTACGAACCGCCACGGCGACAGGTATTTTGGGTGTTCAGCAACCGAAACGTAAACGGTGCCTGCCTTTCAAAATGTTTGTTGTACTGAAAAAATCGCATACTGCCATCGGTAATGACATGACTTTGAAACAACAACAGTAAAAACAATAATACCAGGGGCGGGAGCACAAACTTCAGGTATTTTCGGTTTGACTTCAGGTCCACAGCCCCGGTAAACGGAACAGGCCTGAGTTCGCAGATTTTCTGATCAATACCGGCCAGCAACAGGGAACTGTCCGGATGCTGACGTGCCATGGTTTCGAGCTGTAGCAAATTCAGTAGCTTATCCTGCACAGAACCAAAATGGTTGCCTATGATTTTTGCGGCCTCATCATAGGAAATTACAGCACCCAGGCGATACATTCCCATCAGGGGCCTGATAATCCACCACCAAACCACGGAACCGGTCAGCAGAACATATCCCCAGAATAGCCCCGTTCTGAACCACACCGGGAAAAAAGCAATGTATTCCGAAAAGGTAATCAATAGAAAAAGCCCCAGCAAGAGCGCAACTGACAGCAAAATACCCCGTATTAATTTGTGCAAATAATACTTTCGGATAAATGCGTCCAGTCTGCTCAGAATCTCTGTAGCCATTCCCTACAAATATAACAAATTTCAGGCCGATTTTATTACAATCAGGGCTTTTTTATTCGCGCAAAAAGTGAGTGCATCACAATACCTGCAGCCACTCCGGCATTCAAACTCTCTGTTTTGCCCATACCGGGAATGCTGATGCGCCTATCCACTGTCGCAGCCGCGTCCTCTCTTATGCCATGGGCTTCACTGCCCACCATCAGTACCAACGGATAATTTGGCTGTATGGAACCCACATCATCTCCATCCATAAAACATCCCAACACCTGCTTATCCTTCAGCCACTCCTGCAAATTGCCATACACCCATTTCATACGGGTAAATGAGCCCATACTGGCAGCAATACACTTGGCATTATATACGTCTGTGCAATCGCCGGACATTAATACCTGCCTGAAACCAAACCAGTCTGCCGTGCGCAATATGGTACCCAGATTACCGGGGTCTGAAATGCCGTCCAGTGCCAGTACTACCGGCTGACCAAAATCAATTTGATCAACCGTCCACTCCTGCACTTCCACAATGGCACAAAGTCCCGGCGGCGTATCCATCTGGCTGATTTTTGCGTAATCCTGCCGACTGATAATTTCCGGCTCAAAGGGCAGTTGCAGCCCATCAATCCCCTCCAAAGTGGCCAATATTCTGACTATACTCCAGCCACTGTGGAATACTTCAAGCACATTCTTTCGGCCTTCCACCATGAATTGGCCATATTTTTGCCTGTACTTCGGCATGCGCAGTGACGCATACTGTTTTATATCCGCATTCGATGGCATTTTCCGTTAGCAAATATGCTGCACATACCCGAAAAACCATTCCGGTTTTTTTCCTGATGGTATGGATAATGGCCGGATGTGGTGTAAAAAGGGGCATTCCTAAGGGAGAATATTTGCTTAAAAAGAATGTCGTTACCCTCTCAAGAGAAAAGAGAACTGCCAAAGAAAACAAAATAAAATCCTCCGATCTGTCCGCCCAGATTCTTCACCGAGCCAATAAGCGGGTATTATTCAATAAAATCCCCATCTACCTGTGGGTTTACTCGCTCGGAACCTCCTATAAAAATGAGAAAGCCAATTCAACCCGAACCTGGAGAAAACGCATGCGCGAAGATTTTGGAGAACCCCCGATTTTACTCGATAGCGGCTTGACGGTTCTGTCTTCCGGCAATATCGCCAATTACCTTCACAACATGGGTTATTTTGATGCTTTTGTTAATAGCGAAATCAAAAAAACAAGACGCAAGGCCGTGGTGAAATACCATGTGAGTATTGGCAACCCCTACCGCATCAATTCCTTCTTCAGAGAGCCGGCAGACACAGCACTCAAGCCGCTGCTGGACAGCATTACCCTAAACTCGGATTTTTTTCGACTATGGTGGCCGGCCGATTTAAACAAATTAAATGAGGCGAGGGAATTCATTGCCCGAGAAATGCGCAACCGAGGTTATTACACTGTGAATCAGGATTATTTCTACTTTGAACTGGATACCCTGAATAAAAAACAGGAGGCTGCGGTTTACCTAAAAATGGATTTGCCTAAAAATGGCAGGGCCTTTCAACAATACACTTTCGGCAGACCCACCCTGAAAATAGAAAGCAGCGCTATTTTTCTTTCCAACAATTACCCCGATTCTGTGTGGGTGAGGGATAAACTGCTCATTATGGGCCATTATCCGTTCAAAGCAGAAACCATGGCCACTCTAATTGGCATTGACAGCGGAATGCGCTACACACAGCGCGCCGGAGAAAACACATACAAATCCCTTAGCGAGAGTGGCCTCTTTTCCTATGTAGACATCCGTTACGAAATAGATACTACCCTGCTAATCATCACCCCACGAATACTGGCCAAAGCATTTCAGCGAATGAACATATCCTTCGAACCGCAGGGTCTGTATTCACCCCAGGGCACTTCCGGAACCAACTTTCAAACCCAAAGCCAGCGAAGTTTTGGTCTCGCCGGTATTCTGTCTTTCAACAACCGAAACACCTTCCACCATGGAGAGAGTTTCAGATTATCTTCCGTCACATCTTATGAAGCCATTATCCGAAGAAACCAGAGCAGCGACTTATTGTACGGATTACAACAAGGTTTCAATGCCACACTGTCACTGCCCCATTTTTCCCTGCTGAACGGGATCGATAAACTCACCAGAACTCAACGTAGAAATACGGTTTTATCGGTTTCCTATCAATTTGAAAATAATCCCAATTTCAAACGGAGTACCCTGCCCGCCAGTATTACTTTTCAATTTATTCGTTCCCGATTTAGCTGGTATTATACACCACTCGAACTCAGCTTTAACCGCAACCGCCTCGATCCTTCATTTCTCCCGCGTCTGCCTGCCCTGGATCAGGATTTTGTGCGACGCGTTTTTACTGATCAATTTATTTCTGCTGCCAAACTCGGCTTAATCTATGCCAATAACCGCACCAAACCGGGCGAAACCTATTTCTTTACCCGAGCAGGTCTCGAAACCAGTGGCAATCTGCACCGATGGGCCCGAAGCCTGAGTAAGAGTTTCAGTGCAGACAGCAGTTATTCTTTTCTTGGCGTAAAATACTTTCAATATGCCAAAATGGAAGGTGAAATTCGCCTAAGGCAAACCCTGGATGAACTCAACACCATTGCTTTCAGGGCCAACCTGGGTGTGGTTTTACCTTATGGCAACAGCAACGATGTACCTTACGACAAACGTTACTTTATTGGCGGCAGTAACAGCCTCAGGGCCTGGAGGCCACGCCGGCTGGGACCCGGAACCACACCCGATACCAGCCTCACCCTGATTGACCGTTCCGGTGAGTTTCTGTTTGAAACCAATTTTGAATATCGCTTCACCGTTTTCCCAAAATTTCTGGAAAGTGCACTTTTCTTTGATGCCGGCAATATATGGAACCTCAAACGCGAAGGTCAAACCCAAACCACAGGTACCTTAAACCCTGCTACCTGGGGACAGGAACTGGCCATGAATGCCGGTATTGGTTTTCGCTTCGATTTCAAGTTTTTTCTGTTCCGCCTGGACTGGGGACTGCCCATCAGAGACCCGGCCAAACCTGAAGGAAAACGCTGGTTGCTGGATAAAGCCAACTTTCAGGGACTGGATAGTTATCTGCTCAAAGAAAGCGCCCTGGCCATCGGCATCGGATACCCTTTTTAAACATTACCGTACAATAATTTCGGTTTCGGAACAGTTTTTGTTTAATTGCTAATGCCCATGAAAAATACTGTCAAATTTTTATTACTTGCATTGATTGCAGTATCGATGATTGGCCTGTTTCAGGCATGCCGCGACAAAGACGGCAGCATCAATATTTTCACCATTCAGGATGATTTAAACCTGGGACTGCAAGTGGCGGACGAATTGGAAAACGATCCCAATGTGCAGGTACTGGATTCTGCCGCCTATCCTGCAGCTTATAAATATCTGTACAACCTTCGCGACAGCATCCTCGTTCACAACGAACTAAACTATGAAAAGGAATTTGTATGGCGTATCCGCATTATAAAGGATGATACCACCCTGAATGCCTTTTGTGCCCCCGGGGGTTACATTTATTTTTATACAGCCCTCATCAAATACCTGGAAAGTGAAGACGAACTGGCCGGTGTTATGGGACACGAAATGGCCCACGCCGACTTAAGGCACAGCACCGATGCACTCACCCGCCAATACGGACTGAGTGTGCTGTTTGACATAGTCTTCGGAAAAGACAAAGGTCAGCTCGTTAGAATTGCATCACAGATCAAATTATTACAGTATAGCCGTGAAAATGAGTCTGCCTCCGATATGTATTCAGTAACATGGCTTTACCCCACGGCCTACAATGCCAAGGGGGCTGCCGGCTTCTTTCAGAAACTCATAGATCAGGGTCAGACCGGGGGAGCCCCCCAGTGGCTGAGCACACACCCCAATCCGGATAACCGAGTGAAAGCCATTACAGACAAATGGCTGGCCCTGGGAGGAAAAGTCGGACAGACCTTTACATCCCGCTACAGCGCGTTCAAAGCTTCTCTGCCATGAGAAAATGGTTTTTGATATGCCTTTTATTTACTTTCAGCAATTTTTCCTGGAGCAGAACCCCCGCTGATTCACTGCTCATCAGCAATGAAGACTCACTGGGTCTTATCATTTCCGATACTGTAGCCAGCCGAATTGTGGAAATCAATCGCCTGTTGAGTTTTGCAGAAAAACACCTGGGCACACCCTACCGCTATGGCGGTAAAAAACCCGGTGGATTTGACTGCAGCGGTTTTGTGATGTACTGTTTTAGCAGCACACAGAATATGCTGCTTAGCCCATCTGCCACTACCTACTTTAAACACGGAATTAAAGTTCATCCAAATTCAGCCCGCCCCGGCGATATTATTTGCTTTACCGGCTCCAACAGCCGCAACCGCAGTATTGGCCATGTAGGCATAATAACAGAAGTTTCCCCTTCCGATATTTACTTTATCCATGCTGCTGTCCATGGAGGCATTCGTTATGATGCCGTCAGTTCCCGTTATTACAAAACCCGCTTTCTTCAAATTCGTAGGGTGATATTTTAATAATCCCCGCGTCATGGGAATGTCAAAAATCCATGACAATTCTTACCAAACCTCCTGATAAATATGTTTTTCAGGGTTTCTGCAGCAACGTATCACTAAAAAAAATATTGGAAAATTCATTTTTTACTTGCAATGTCTTAATATTGTAGCCAAACTACATTTAAACTCACTGTATGAATACAATTTACAAAACCATCAAGCGCAACGGTTTAAAAGCCCTTGCCCTGGGTTTACTGCTCACCGGTTCGGGGTGGGTAAAAGCCCAGTTGAGTGGAACGTACACCATCGGTTCCGGTGGTAGCTTCTCCACTTTCAGCTCATTCGCCAGCACCTTTAACTCTGTGGGTGTGAGCGGTCCGGTAACGCTGAACATGATTTCAAGCACTTCAGAATTTAGTAGGGTGATTCTTTACCAGCACTGGTCTTGGCCCACCACCAGCACCAACAAAGTAACCATCAATGGTAACGGTTATACCGTAAGCTATTCGGGCTTCTCATCAGCACCTGAGGTATTTTTGCTGGACGGCGCTGACTATTTCAGCTTCAGCAGCATGACCATCCGTAACACCGGTACATCCTCCAACATTATGGGGGTTCGCTTTACCAACAATGCTGATAACAACCGCATTTCCAGCTGTAACATTGAATTTTCCAATTACAACTCCTTCGTAACCAGTGGCGGCGGTGCTTATGTTGCGTTCTCAAACTCAACCTCACTGTCTAACCTGAGCGGTGCCAGTTTTAGCGGTGGTAACGGTAGCTTCAACGTAATCATCAATAACCTGATGAGAACAACGAACTTCAACAGCCCAGGCCCATTCGCCGGTATTTTTGAGGTCCAG
>JBEDNI010000031.1:0-21111 GCA_041170685.1 Bacteroidota bacterium
GGCTGAATCTGCACCCATCCACCGTTGATGTATTCATTATTTGCGTAATACAAAAAATCAATGCGAAGGGGATCTTCATTCACGTTCACGGTTTTGATTTCGTTTTTTACTTCAATCAGGGTGTTTTGTCCGGGGCCGGGCTGGATAATGTCGGGCGGGGCGAGGTTTTTTACAGGATTTTTCATGGATGTTGATATTGTTTTGCAATACAAAATTTCCACGTCACTCCGCGTTTTATCAGCGAGGTGAATTTTTTAGTCGGAAAAAAGAGGTGGTTGGTGGAGAAAATCCGTTTTTGCGGAGTCTTTCTGGTGGGCCCACTTGCCCCGATAGCTATCGGGAAAACCAGGCACCTACTATAGCATATGGATTGCTTTAAGGGATCGAAAGAGTCAATTGCTTACTGCTACAGTTTCGACAATGATTTTTTGAACAAGCTCAGGATATTTCTTCAAATTTTGAATGTATTTGCTACTCTTCATGCTCTTGATTTTTCGCTCTAATCGAAGGGCGTGAGAAAAATCACTTGCGTCAATTCTTAGAAACAACACCCAATCGGTTGCCGCCGCAGTAAAATGCTTTTTGCCATAAAAATGAGTGTTGTGTTTGATAATTCTTTCTTCCAGTGACTTCTGACAAGCGCCTGTGTAGAACTTTCCAAGGGTTGCAGAATAGATGATATAACAGCAAATATCTTTCATGAATAAAAAAACTCCGCAATCGCGGAGTCTTTCTGGTGGGCCCACTTGGGATCGAACCAAGCACCTACTGATTATGAGTCAGTTGCTCTAACCGAATGAGCTATAGGCCCAATAAATTCCGATATTTTGTTTGGATATCGAACCAAGCACCTACTGTGCCGTCCCGATATCTATCGGGAATCGGCAGAGTCAGTTGCTCTAATCCCGACAAACTGCAAATTTGTAATTTGCTTGTTTGTCGCGGACCCTCGACATTCTAAGTGCTTTGCACGCAAGACTATCGGGGCCGAATGAGTCCCGAGGCATTCGCAATCTATGATTGCATTTTGCCTCGTGGATCCTCGACAACAGGGAAATTGCTATGCAATTTAGTGTTGTCGGGACTATAGGCCCAATGGGAGTGCAAATATAATGGAATATTTTAGCTCCTCAAAAGCCATTTCCTATCTTTCGGCGTCACTCGCATATGCCCATTCTGTTTAATTTATTAAGTTTGCAATAGAATGATCAGAACCATTACTTTTTTACTCATCCTTTTACTGACCCACTTTATCAATGCCAAACCCGGAGATACAACCCGCGTTGTAACACACAATAAAGTTGTTATCAAAACCAATCCCGGTGCGGGGAACACCAAATATTACGGCTGGGGAACATTCCCCACTTCCGGCACAAAATACCAGAAAGCCTATGCTGAACTGACCTTCAAATGCGCCCCGGGCCTCAAGTGTGGCGAATGGGATTACCTGAACTTTATATACCTCTGCAACCGCCGTGGCGCCATAAATGACAGCCTTGGATGGGAAATTATGCGCTTTATTACTCCTTACGGTTTTTACTGGGACCAGAACTGGAACCATACATGGGTCTTCGATATCACTGACTTTGCCCACCTGCTGCACGACAGCGTGCAAATCATGTATCAGCATACCGGATATGAGGCCAACCACGACCGTGGATGGGAAATTTCACTGAAGTTTAACCTTGTAGAAGGCACCCCCTGGCGCGATGTGAAAAATATCACCCGCTTTTATACCCGAAGTGTGGGCTATGGCAATGATACCCTTTTCGATAAAAACGTGCCTGAACAATCCTTTACCCTCGGCAAAGAAACAGACCTCATGCGCTTCAAAATCCTTCAAACAGGCCACGGAATGGACAAACCCGAAAACTGCGCAGAATTTTGTCCCAAACGCAGACGCATTATTTTAGACGGGGCACTGGCCGATGAAAGCTGGGTTTGGCGCGATGACTGCGGAGAAAATCCCGTTTTTCCGCAGGCAGGTACCTGGCTATATGACCGAGCCGGCTGGTGCCCGGGTGCCGAGGTTCGCGAGTATAACCTGGATGTAGCCGCAACGCCGGAAAGCAGTCATACCATGGATCTGGACATGGACAGTTACGCCACCACCAGCGGTGGGGCTAATTACATGCTCAGCACCTACCTGGTAGAATATGGCAAACCCAATTTCACCTTGGATGTGGCCATTGAAGACATTATAAGTCCCAACGCTGAATTGCGCTATAAACGCGTAAACCCGGCTTGCGGTGCCCCCAAAATCATCATCCGCAACCGCGGAGCATCATCCGTTCAAAGCATTGACTTTCTATATGGCATGAGAGGACTGCAACAGAAACATTATCGCTGGAATGGCAAGCTAAGTTCCGGACAATGGGACACCCTAGAGTTACCCGCTGATTTCGTGCGCAACAACAGTACTGGCCACTTTCAGGTAACCGCTGCCTGGGTAAACAACCGCCCTGACAATTATACATCCAACAATACTGCCACTGTTTTTACCGGAAATCTGCCACCGTTATTATCAAATAAATTCGTGGTGTATTGCAGCATGAATAATGCTCCATCTGAAAACAGTTACGAGATTCGCGATATGCTGGGAAACGTCGTTAAATCGAGAAAAAAATATCCGACAGCAGGCATTACCTACCGCGATACCGTTGATTTGCCCGAAGGATGCTACACGCTGGACTTTCAGGACACGGGTGCTGCCAATCCCAGTTATCCGCTGAATAAAGATGGTTTGCAATGGTGGGCCAACACAGCCGATGGTAATGGTTTTCTTCAGATCAGAAGCTTAAACAACCAGGTTCTGCAAAGATTTGGGGCCGATTTTGGCACCAGCATTCGCTTTGCTTTTACGGTTGGCAAAATCAATGAACCCGAAACACCGTCTGCAAAAATCAACATACGCCCAAACCCTGCCAAGGATTACCTGATGTTGGATTTTAATACCTACAGGCCGGAAGAACTGAACGATATCTGTACCATCATCATCCATGATATTCATGGAAGAAAAGTATTGGAAAAAAGTATTGACATGCGCCTGACTTCTATGCCCGGACTCAATGTAACCGAACTTTCCTCAGGGGTATATCACCTGAAACTGAGCTATAAAGACATCGTTATTTCCCAAAAACTAATAAAACAATAACACCTTGGGAAAGCTCATCATTTTTTCAGCACCATCCGGGTCGGGGAAAACCACTGTGGTAAAACATCTGCTGTCTGTAATGCCCCAAAAAATGGCATTTTCTGTCAGTGCCACCACACGCAGTCCCAGGCCCGGTGAAGAAAACGGCCGCGAATACCATTTTCTTGATTTTGATGACTTTGAAAAACGCATAGAAAATAACGAGTTTCTGGAGCATGAAGAGGTATATGCCGGCGTACTGTACGGTACGCTTTGGAGTGAGGTTTATAAAATATGGGATTCCGGCAAAGCCGTAGTGTTTGATGTGGATGTACAGGGTGGGCTAACACTGAAGAGGCGTTTCAAAAAGGATGCCCTGGCCATTTTTCTGAGACCGCCCAGCGTAGAAATTCTGATGCAAAGATTACGCAAGCGAAGCACAGAAGTGGAACACCACCTGCAGGAGCGTATTGCCAAGGCCAACCATGAACTGAGTTTTGAAAACCAATATGACGTAGTGGTAATTAACGATGTGCTTGAGGACACCCTAAAAACCTGTGAAACCCTGGTAACAGATTTCCTAAACAAACCCTGATGGCGCATATAGGTTTGTACTTTGGTTCCTTCAACCCCATCCACACTGGTCATCTGATTATTGCTCAGCACATGCTGAATGAAGGCCCCTTTGAGGAAGTGTGGTTTGTGGTTTCACCCCAAAACCCTTTTAAAAATCAGCAGGATTTACTCCCACAAAAACTTCGACTGGATATGGTAAATGCCGCAATTGCGGACAATCCGCGCCTGCGTGCCATGGACATTGAATTTCGACTTCCGTTGCCCTCCTACACCATACAAACCCTGGAACATTTGCAGGAAAAAAGTACCCAACAATTTTCTGTGGTAATGGGTTCAGATAACCTGTCCCGCCTGCATGAATGGAAAGATATTGCCCGGTTGTGTGAATTGACAGATTTTCATGTTTATAACAGGAGCGGAAGTAAAGTGGAATGCGCAGTTTCCAATGCCCGTATTATCCCCTATACTGCGCCAATGCTGGATATTTCCGCCACCCATATCCGTAGTCTTCTACTGCAAAAAAAGAGCATTCGCTACCTGGTGCCCGATTCTGCACGTTCGTTGCTAGAAACGTATGGCATTAAGGGTTAATTACAATCTGACATTCACACTCAGTACCGGACCCGTATTATACTGAAATACAGGTTTTCCATTCACCGCTTTCCCTTGTTGCAGGATCTGATTCATAATGACCGTTTCCAACTGCACACTCTTACTCAAATTCAGCCCTAACAGACCAAACAGTCGATTCTGGTCAAACACATTCAATCCAATATTTTTGCCAAATCCAATCATGACTTCATCAGACAATACGAGGTACAACTGTTTGTGAATCTTCTTCAAAGGCCACTGCAATCGTTGCATTAGCCGTATCCGATTGAGATAATTCCATCGAACGAATCTGGCGTTGGTATCCAAAACCTCCAGCCAACGTTGTTCGGTCCGCAACCGGCTGCTGAACTGTCCTCCCGTGCTTTTGGTTTCCGCAATAAACTGCCATTGCTGATAGGTCCGATGTTCGGCAAAAGTGCCATTTTCAGCCAGCGGAAAATCACCGTAAGGATAGGTTAATACCCACGCATAACCTGCCTGAAATCGATGCCCGGGATTTGCCTGCCATATTACACCGGCCCTCAGTAAATTTTGTTGTGGGAGTTGAAGCAAATTTGTACGTCGCCATTGGATTTCTGAATGTAAATACCATTTTTCCGTTATTCTGGCCTGAATGGTAATAGGAACCCAGCCAATTTCGTTTTGATCGGCAATGCGATTTTGTGCCCTGAGGGAAGCCGTAGCATAAACCCCTACAATACAAATCAGGATACTTCGAAGCATATACTACTTTAGAATGGCTTCTTTGGCCTCTGCCAGGCTCTTACGGCGCACTTTGGGCTTATTTCGGGTGGCATGGGTGTGCTGATGATTGCCGGTATACTCAAGCTCTTCCAGTCCAATTACCTTTAAATCACCGCCGGACAATTGAAAATCCCGCTTGATATGATGTAAATTATCGATAACGGTGTAATCGACGAGATTGCAGTTTTCCAGATTAACCACCACCTGCTCGGAAGGTTTCATCACATTAAGAATGCGTTTTAATCCAAGCCAGTTGCTAAAAACTGCCGCCCCTGCCACCCTGATTTCGCGTCCTTCCACTATGATATGTGCCTTGAAAACCGAACCAATAGGCGCCCCCAATATCAATTGCGTGATCAACTTGGTCAAAACCCCGGCAGCAATTCCCAGCAATAAATCGGTTACAAGCGTAACAATGATGGTTACTACAAAAACCACAACCTGCTCTACCCCCACCTTTGCCATCTCGCCAAACGACCTGGGACTGGCCAGTCGATAACCAATTCCGATTAACATAGCGGCGAGTGCCGGAACCGGTATTAAATTATTAAACCTGACATCCAGCATCAAAAAAATCAGCATAAACAACCCATGGAAACCATTGGCCCAGCGGGTTTTACCTCCATTATTAATATTGGCACTGCTCCGAGCCACCTCACTAATCATGGGCAGCCCACCCAGCGTGGCAGAAATTGCATTGCCCACCCCAATTGCCATCAAATCCTTATTGGCATTGCTCTTGCGTTTAAATGAATCCAGCATGTCTGTTGCCTTTACTGTCAACAAAGATTCAAGACTACCCACCAGGGCAAACATTAGCACATACTTAGCGAATAACAAAGGCGTTTCCACACCACCAAAACTCACATTGATGGCCAGTGTATCCATCAAATCGTGCTCAAAATGAATACATTTAGAAGAATCCAGCTTTAGCCATTGAGCAACCGGAATGGCAACGGCAAGCACCATAATGGGAGCCGGGATTTTTGAAAGCCAGGCATGTTTAACTCGTGGCCAGAGAAACACTACCAATAAGCTTAAAAATCCCACCGTCGCAGATGTTGAATCCATTTGCCTAAGCGTATCCGGCAAGGCCATAATCAGGTCGGGAGGATGAATCATGGACCTGCCATCCGGCATGGTTGGATTAACCCCCAGCAGTATATGAATTTGTTTACTGAATATGATGATACCGATGGCGGTAAGCATACCCTGAATGGTGCTTAGCGGGAATAAATCCGCAATGGTACCTATCCGTAAAAAACCAAAGAAAATCTGTAGTAAACCCGCCACCATTATGGCACCCAATGCCATTTTCCATCCCAGTTCAGCATTATTCCCACCAAATTCGGCAACCGCCCCCGCAACAATCACGATTAATCCGGCGGCAGGCCCCTTGATGGTTAATGGTGAGCCGGAAATAAACGAAACCACCACACCACCAATCATCGCAGTAATTAGCCCCATAATAGGTGGAAAATCAGAAGCACCGGCAATCCCCAAGCTTAAAGGAAGGGCCAGTAAGAACACCAAAAATCCACTCAGTCCGTCTTCACGGTAATGATTTTTTAAACCGGCTAAACCATCAGATGGGGTAAATGGTGGTTTTTTGCTCATAACGTCATGTCGGGCAGCAAATGATTTTTGTACATACGCACCGTATCCCTGAGTCCATAATACAGCGCATCACATATCAGCGCATGCCCAATAGAGACCTCCAGCAAACCGGGCAAATTGGACCGCAAATAATGCAGATTTTTCAAATCGAGGTCATGGCCGGCATTGATTCCCAAACCCGCCTGCAATGCCACATTCGCCGTCTGCACGTAGGGCTTGATTGCTATTTCGGGATTTTGTGAAAACAATACTGCATATTGTTCTGTATAAAGCTCTATTCTATCCGCACCGCACAAGGCTGCATGTTCCACCATCGTCGGATCGGGGTTAAGAAAAAGACTCACCCGCATACCTCCTGACTTTAGTCGGGCGACTACTTCTTGCAACAACTTGAAATATTCCTTTGTATCCCAACCATTATTACTGGTAAGCACATCGGGCGGATCCGGCACCAGTGTTACCTGAGAAGGCTTCACTGATTCCACTAGCTTCAAAAATGATTCTGATGGATACCCTTCTATGTTGAATTCGGTGGATACAACCTCACTGAGTTTACGAACATCATCATATCGGATATGACGCTCATCGGGCCTGGGGTGAACAGTAATACCATCTGCGCCAAACTGCTCACAATCCAGCGCCACTTTGATTACATCAGGGTTACTGCCACCCCTTGCATTGCGAAGGGTCGCCACCTTGTTTACATTCACACTCAGTTTTGGATTCATAATCGCCAGATCAGCTGGGCAAAGATACGGCGGTTCCATGTGGGCAATGCATCCCCACTATTGATACTTTCCATCCATGCATAGCGTAAACCTGCTTTAAGCCGTTTATTTATGGGCTTAGTTGCGAGAATGTAGGCAGAACGTCCTTTACCAAAGAAAGCCACCGTACCAAAATCATACAGCAACTGATTTTCGTAGGCATACAAACGATTATAAAATCCGGATACATCAAACATGCTGTATCGCATAACCAACTGCCACCTTCCCGGATTGATGCGGGTGGTATACTCTCCGTACAGCAATGAGGAATGCCCTGCTGAAGGCCCGTCGGCATTGAAACTATGCTCGGCACGCAATTCAATTCTGCTATTTTGGGTAACGGCCGCATTTACATTCAAACGCAATAACTGGGTGGTGTAAGTAGTAACGCTTTTGGTGATTTCCTCACTGTTTTGAAGACTGCGGATAATGTAGCGATACCTAATGTATAACTGGGTTTTCTTAGTTGCTGCATAATCCAGTTGCCATAGTAAATCCTGGGTGCGGGAAGGTGCATAAAATCGAAAAGTGAGCCATGGCTGTCGTGCAATATCGCAATAATTACTCAGACTGATTTTCCGAGAGAAGTTCATTTTTAATCCCATATACAAACCTTGTTCATTCTGATTGCTATTGCCAAAGGCAGTAGTATAAGGACTCACAAAACCGGGTGCATAATCGCGAAGATGCAATGACCATTCAGCCCATTTACCTAAAGACACAAGCGCCCCCGCTGAAACAGCATGCATTCTGTTTTGAGCCTGCCAGGCCCATTCACTGAAAATGTGCAAGCGACCTAACGTGTGTGCCTGCCATCCGTGGTAAAAATGCTGTTTGCTCCCCGTGGGATTATACATCCTGTATAAATCCTGAGATGCCATTTGCTCAATATTGCTGCTAAACAATGCCACACCTCCGCCTATGCTGCCTGTTTTTCCATTTCGCTGCAGCCAATATCCCTGCAAATTTCTTCGCAGATTATTTTTATTCTCAATTTCACTACCGGTGCGATGTAAACCATCCAGATCTACCGATGAGAAACCTTCCCCGCCAATGCCTGCCGTATCGCCAAGACGTGCGCTGATGCCATTGGAGGCCAGTGCAAAGGTAAAATCCCATTTTTTGCCGATTTTTAATGTTGCGGCCATTCCCCTCAAAAACAAAAATTCATTCACCCCACGATAAGCCTTTACCATGGGCTGTGATCGTTTGATATTGAGTACGCTGGCACTCTTTCCAACACCAATGCCGGATCCCATCACCAGACCTTGTCCCATACTCAGCACATAATCGCCGGCCACCAGTGATTTTACAGCCCCAAAATTAAAAATGGCAGCATGCGCAGAAATGTAATCAGGGCCACGATTCCACCAGTATTCTCCCGGATCTTTTTCGGCTGTAATTCCAAAACTGTATACACCGGGAAGCGTGTATCGCAGCCGGGTACTCATGGCCATTAAATCTGCGTTATAGGTTTCCTCAAGATCGGGGTATCGCCTTTTGGTAGTTAATATCACTTCAGCTTTTCCCTGCTGCAGCTTTTCTGCCAATCCTTTAACCCTATCTTCCAGACCGGGAGCAATATTCACAAACGGGGCCACCGCCCTGATCTGTTCCGGTTCCATCCCCACTACCTGCAATTCGGCCAGTTGCAGAAACAACCCAAATCGCCTGCGATGAGATACTATGGCAGCTGCCTGAACCGGTGTTATAAGGGGAAAATTGATAAGCTCATCTACCCCGGCATGGTTTAGGTTGAGCGGTTTTTCCGTAAAAACAATGAGGTCCTCATAAATCTGAGTATAGTCTGCATTGGTTTCCAGTGTTTCCAGGTATCGCTCAATGGTGAGCTTAACATCCTCCGGTATTTGTGCAAAACCACTCCCAAAAGGCAGTAGCAGACATAACAATATTCGCTTTATCGTTTTGTCCATATCCATGAAAAGGCAGGAGAAAAGCCCAGATACGTATGATACCGGGTGGCGAACCCAAAATTGCCGGAAGAAGATCTATACTCAAAGCCGCCGGAAAAAGGCTCGGGCCCTGTTTGAAGCGCACCACTGAATACAATGCGCTTCCCATATTCATGCCTGATGGCGATACCGTACACCGGCTGAAATGAAGCATTGTAACGATATTGAAAACCGGCACGGGTTAAAGGATTAATTTTATATCCCAGCGCCAGTGCCCCCCCGGAGTTGCTACACCCCCATCATAAGCACGATTCCATGGATTGATTATCACCGCCGATCCATCCCACTTCTCATTCAATTGGAAAGCCGCACCCAATCGTCCACTGAGCCAGGTTGGCCTTTCTGTGAGCATGGATTGTTGAAGGGACGTATATCCTACAGTAAAACCTACACTGAATTGCGAACTTATAATTTGACATAAAGAGAAATGGGCCGAATTGACCGAAAAATCTGAAGTTCCACGGTAAGTAAAATCTCCGCCATACATTGTACCCTTACTCCTAAAAGCCATTGCTGCTCCGCCATGAGCTATGGTGGTACCCGTAAAACGCTGTTGTCCCCAGACACCGCCCAATGCCTTACCGGAAAAAGCAATACCGGGGTTATTACTTAACCCAAAGACAGCATCCCTGTTGGCCTCATTGCCACCCAAAGCCCAAAATGCCGCACCATGCTGTGCATGAAGTTGCCATGTACCCAAACAACAATAAAGCAGTATCCAAATTCTTTTCATCACTCTCCTAACGCTTGTTTAAACACAAGCAATTTTTCTTTAAGCTCCCTCAATTTATTAATTAGCAATGTATTAGGACTCGCCTCCGCACCCGTACCACCCACTTTTCGGGTTGCTTTGGCAATTTTAATGCCTTTTTCCCGGGTCAGAAAGTAAATTTCCTTTAGTATTTCTATATCCTTTAGTGAATAGATACGATCTCCCTTTTTGTTTTTCATGGGCTTGAGTTGCCTGAATTCCGTTTCCCAAAATCTGAGCGTTGAGGCGGGAACCTTCAGCATTTTGCTTACTTCCCCAATTTTAAAGTACTTCTTGTTGTGTGTATTGCTGTTTTCCATCAATCAAATCGTTTGGATTCGCGATTACTCATTTCTATCATTTGTCGGTATTGTTCATCGGACAGGTCATGATGATAAAAGAATGCCGGGTTCAACGGATTTCCACCACGCCTGACTTCATAATGCAAATGAGGTCCTGTGCTTCGCCCTGTATTTCCCACATGACCCAAAAGCTGACCTCTTTTTATACTTTGGCCGGGCCTGACCAATATTTTACTTAAATGCCCATATAGTGTGCTATAGCCAAAACCATGTTCTATCACCACATGGTTGCCATATCCCCAGCCATCGTTGCTAGTTTTTTGAACCACCCCATCGCCGGTTGCAAATACTTCTGTGCCAATGTCTGCTGTAAAATCCATGCCCGGATGAAAAGTGAAAGTGCGGTAAAAAGGATCGAGTCGGTAACCAAATCCACTTGCCATTTGGTTTAAATCTTCATTGGATACGGGCTGAATGGCCGGAATAGAATTCACAAAGGCCTCTTTGCTGCGAATTAACCGTTTTAACGATTCATACGAAACGGCCTGAGCAAAGGCCTCTTGGCCCAGCCGGTCTATTTTTTGCCTGATTCGCTGAAGCAAGTCGCCTTCGGGCAAGGATTTGAGTTCCTGATAATCCGAACCTCTGTAATCCACCGGTTTGGGCGGCTCTGCTTCGTACATGGCCCTGTAAATTTTAAGATCCCGCTCCTTCAAAACATTCAGATTCCTGTCAAGCTCAGCCACAGCCCTGTCCATTCCTTTCAATTCCCGACGCAGTGCCGCATTTTCATCCATCATCGATCGCTCCCGAGGTGTGGCAAACATTCTACTGAAAAGCACGGCAAACATTAGCGAAAGCACCAAAATGAGACTACTGAAACCAATTCCCCTCCAAAGCATGTAGGTGCGGTTATCCCTAACCCGCTCAAAACTCAGACTTTTAGGATTAAAAAAGTATTTGGTTTTTCGCGCCATTCCTAATTATTGCAAGTATACTGCATAACTCCCACACATAAGATTTTATCCTTTTAAGATTCTGTTATTAAAGCGCCTATGATTAAAAAAACGGACATCATGACCGCCGCAATTGGTAAATACTGAATTATTCGATAAATTCGCATCAATATTTATCTATGAAAAAACTGATTTGGATTGCCATTTTTCTGGTTTCGGCGGGTTCGGGTATTGCACAAACATCCACCCACAAATGGGCTGTTTCCATTAATGGTAACTATAAAGAGTACAAAGGGGATTTAGGAAAAACATTGTTGCAATTTCGACACCCCAACTTTCAGCTTGGTGGCGGAATTTCACGCTACATGAATAAATGGCTTGATTTGAACCTGAATGCCAACTATGGTAAAATGTTTTATACTCCCACACCGCACATTTTTCAGGAGCAATATCCTAAATTAAATTTAAAGGGAATCAACACCAACCTGGTAGCCAGAATTAAGTTCAATAACGGGAAATGGCTCAAAGAAGAGGCGTTTCTCGCACCATACGCCGTTGTTGGATTGGGTTTATTTTATGGCGACAGACAAAAACCGGATTACACGCCCGATTGGCGCAAAGTTGAATTCTTCAATTTCCCTGTTGGTCTGGGTGTAAATATCCGTTGCACTCCCCACCTGAATGTAAATCTGAATTCAACCTGGCTCCCCTCTTTTGATGATCAGCTCGATGGATATGTAACCGGCAACAACTGGGAACAGCTCTGGGAACATCGCTTCGGCCTTACCTACAACTTCAATGTCAAAAAAGGAAAAGACAAAGAATCCAAAGAGGAAAAAGGCAAAGAGAAAAAAGAGAAGAAATCAGACAAAGCTCCGTCTACAGAGGNNNCAGAAAATCCGGCTTCACGATAGGCTTTTGCCTTTATAACATATTCGTCTACATTGTCCTGAATGCGCTGATGCACAGTATCATCCAGCGTTTTCACCACCTTTGCCGGCACGCCTAATACAAGGCTATACGGGGGAATTTTCATCCCCGACGGAACAAGCGCATTGGCACCAATGATGCTGTATTCCCCAATCTCAGCATTGTTGAGCACCGTAGCATGCATCCCCACCAGCACATGATGGCTGAGGCGGGCACCATGTACAATAGCACTATGCCCGATTACGCAGTCTTCACCAATGATGCAAGGATCGCCGGGATCGGCATGCAATACGGCATTGTCTTGAATATTGGTGCGTGAACCGACCGAAATAACATCGCTGTCACCACGCAGTACTGCCCCAAACCATACGCTGCTATCATCATAAAGTTTTACATCCCCAATAACGTGAGCTCCCTTAGCCACAAAAACATTTTTGCCCAGTTCGGGACTTTTTTTCAAACGTTCCGTTAATTCCATGCTCATAAGCGGTTCAAATATGCTTTTTTTGCAGGGCATGCGCAAATTATTTACTGACATCAGAGCCCTTCACGGCATTGAAGAAACCCCAAAAGCCCAACTGAGGGGCAATGAAATGGGCAGGGTAAACAGTATTAAAGACGCATGGTTGCTTGTAGAAAACGGTTTTGTCGCCGGTTGGGGCAGCATGGGAGACAGCAATCTGCCTACGGCAGACGAAACCGTATCGCTGAAAGGGCTGGAAGTATTACCCGGATTGGTTGACAGCCACACCCACTGCATTTTTGCCGAGCCCCGCAGCGCAGAATGGGAAATGCGTCTGGAAGGTGCAACCTACGAGGAAATTGCTGAGGCTGGCGGGGGTATACTCAACTCAGCAACAAAATTGCGTAGCATGGACGAAGAATGGCTCTACGAGC
Organism: Bacteroidota bacterium; assembly: GCA_041170685.1. GTDB lineage: Bacteria > Bacteroidota > Bacteroidia > NS11-12g > UBA955 > RGEC01. Next base: position 13,259 of record JBEDNI010000031.1, read on the forward strand.
AGAGCCTATGGCGGGTGCAGCGCATGATAGCACACGGATCTACCACCATTGAAATCAAAAGCGGTTATGGTCTGAGCACGGAAAGTGAACTAAAAATGCTGCGTATAGCCCGTCGCATCGGTAAAAATGTGACCGCCACTATTAAAACTACTTTTCTTGGCGCCCACGCCGTTCCACTTGAATTCAAAGGGCGACAGGATGAATATGTATCGCACATCATAACTGAAATGCTTCCTGCGGTTTGCAATGAAGGTCTTGCCGACCACATGGATGTATTCTGCGACCGGGGGTTTTTCACCCCGGAACAGTCATTGCGTTTGCTGGAAGCCGCCGCCAAATTTGGCTTACCATCCAAAATACATGCCAATGAACTGGGAATAACAGGTGGTGTGCAGGTGGCTGTAAAGGCCGGCTCGTGGAGTGCGGACCATCTGGAACATATCGGTGAAGAGGAAATCGCATGCCTGAAGAGTTCGGAAGTAATGCCTGTGGGTTTGCCCGGCACCAGCTATTTCCTGGACATTCCCTACACTCCCGCAAGAAAAATTATAGATGCAGGCCTGCCCTTTGCGCTGGCCTCTGATTTCAATCCCGGCAGCAGTCCGGTTTGCAACCTGCAAATGGTTTGGAGTTTGGGTTGCAGCCGCATGAAAATGCTGCCCGCGGAAGCTTTCAATGCCATCACCCTGAATGCTGCGCGCAGCCTCAGGTTAGAAAACAGTGTTGGCAGTATTGCTGTAGGTAAAAAAGCTGATTTCTGGACAACAGAGACCCAAAACGCCGTGCAGTCAGTTCCGTATTTCTTTGGCATTAACCATGTCAGAGAAATTTATATCAACGGGAACAAAAGTTGATTTTTTTACCCCTCGGAAATCATTTGGTGTTAAATTTGCAGTAATTAAAATTATTTAATCAAATGCCTTATCCTGAAATGCTGGTAGCGCCTATGCGCGCCGAACTCACCAATAACGGTTTCACTGAACTCCGCACAGCAGAAGAAGTTGAGCAGGCCCTGGCCAATAACGAAGGAACTGCCCTGGTGGTGGTTAACTCCGTATGCGGCTGCGCCGCCGGCAGTGCACGCCCCGGAATTTTGAAAAGCCTGACTGGCGATAAAAAACCGGTAAAACTATATACTGTATTTGCCGGACAAGACCTCGATGCAACCCAAAAAGCCCGCGAATTTATGGTTCCGTTCCCGCCCTCATCTCCTGCCGTTGCGCTTTTTAAAGACGGACAAATTGTGCACATGGTAGAACGCCACATGATTGAAGGTCGCACCGCCGATATGGTTGCCGACAATTTGTCAGGCGCCTACGAAGCTTTTTGCTGATAAACCGGAAAACAATTCGTATTTTTGTCATAACCAACGTCATGCGTTTGCGTTTAGACAAACTTTTCATCCTGCCGCTTTGCTGGATTCTCCCCGTTTTGGGGCAAAATTCATTGCCGGTAAACATCAAGCACAGAAATCTGCCTACCCCTTCTTTTTTGGTATTTCCCGAAAACAATAAACCATCTTTCAGTCAATGGCCTGCAGTAGCAGGGAAAATGGGAAATTACAGCCCTTCAACCCAATGGAAAATCTACTCCACCCTAAAAGATGAACTCGGACAGACCCATCACCGTGCTCAACAATATTACCAGGGCATACCCTCTGAATTATCTACCATAATCGTTCACGAAAAAGACGGCAGTATACTCAGTATCAACGGTGATCTGGTGCCGGAATCCTACTTTGAAGGAAACGCCTCATTAACTGTTGAAAAAGCCCGTGAAAAAGCCCTACAGTTTATGCCTGCAAGTACTTACTACTGGCATGATGAAGCCCAAAATAACCTATTGCGTCAGCTATCAGGCAAGCCTGATACCTCCTACTTTCCATCGGGTACAAAAGTATATTGCCCAAAGAATTTTCGACTGGAAGAAAAACACCGGCTGGCCTGGAAATTTGAAGTGTATGCGCTTGAACCATTGGGCGGTAAATCCATTTATGTTGATGCTGAAACCGGCGAAATTCTGGCATTTCAGGATTTAATCCTGCATGCCGAAGTCAAGGGAACTGCCGTTACTGCCTACAGCGGAACACAGAGCATACAAACCGATAGTACTGCACCCACGACCTTTAGATTACGCGAAGCAGGCCGTGGCAAAGGAATAGAAACCTACAACCTGCGCAAGGGCACATCCTATGGTGCTGCCGTTGATTTTCTCGATACTGATAATAACTGGAACAACGTAAACAGCAATAAAGACGAAACTGCCACCGATGCCCACTGGGGTGCTGAAATGACCTACGACTATTTCAGCAAAGAACACAGTCGAAACAGTTTTGATGGTAATGGTGCGAAAATCATCAGTTACGTTCATTATGGTTCTAACTATAATAATGCTTTCTGGAATGGTTCTTACATGACCTATGGCGACGGAAATGGCAGTCTTTTCACCCCCCTGACGGCACTGGATGTGTGTGGTCACGAAATTGCCCATGCTGTTACCACCTATACCGCCAACCTGGTATATAGCTATGAAAGTGGTGCCCTAAACGAGAGTTTCAGTGATATTTTCGGAAATTCTATAGAAATTTGGGCCAGGCCATCCAAGTGGAGTTGGCGCATAGGCGAAGACATGACACCCAGTAAAAATGGTATTCGCAGCATGACCAACCCCAATTTGTTCAATCATCCCAAATTTTACAAAGGAGTAAGCTGGTATGCAGGTGCAGGCGATAATGGCGGCGTACACTACAACAGCGGAGTTCAAAATTACTGGTATTATCTGATTTCCAATGGCAGTAAAGGAACCAACGAAAAAGGTTGGGCATTCGATATTGATTCGCTGGGCATTATCAAAGCCGGAAAAATTGCCTACCGGAATCTTTCAGTTTATCTGACCAAAAACTCACAGTATGCCGACGCCCGCACCTTTAGCATCATGTCGGCCGCTGACCTCTATGGACAATGCAGCAAAGAAGTGATTGCAGTTACCAATGCATGGTGGGTTTGCGGGGTGGGAAACAAATATGACAGCGGCTATGTAAAAGCCAATTTTACCGGCGACACCATGGCCTGCTACACCGGAAAAACGCTGAATTTCCTCAACCTGAGCGATAATTATAAATCAAGCCAATGGTATTTTGGCGATGGAAAAAGCTCAACCCTCACTAATCCCTCAAACACCTATGGGAGCTATGGAAAATTCAATGTAAAACTGGTGGTGACCAGCTGTTTCAATAACAAAAAAGACAGCATTACCAAAGTGCAGTTTGTGAAAATTGATAGCACATATGATATCTGCAATTCAGTGCGATTGCCAAAAACAGGAACCGACAGCGCCATTCGTTGCAAAGGATTTGTTTACGACGATGGAGGTGAAGATAACTATGGGCCGCTGAAAATTGTCAATTTCAAACTAAAAATTCCGGGTGCAGATTCCATCAGATTCAGGTTCCGGGTATTGGATTACGAGAATGGTTACGATTCTATCGTGCTGTTTAAAAACAGCATTTCCTGGGCCAATAAAATCGGTCGATATACCGGCACCGCACTTCCATTTGCCGGAGCATGGCAAACCATTAAAGCTGACGCACTATGGTTCCGACAGTATTCCGACCCTCTTGTGGAAGGCAAAGGCTTTAAAGTGGAATTTGTGGGTATCCGCAAACCCCTGACTGTTGATGCCGGAAATGATACCACCATTTGCTACGGTGATAGTCTGGTATTAAACCCCATAGCAACTGGCGGTTATGCCCCGGATTACCGCTTTGCATGGAAACATGGCGACAATCGCTCCAATGCTGTGGTAAAACCTACTTCAAAGACCAAATATTACCTTACCCTTACGGATGCCTGTACACGCAAAACTGCCATGGATTCCATTTGGGTAGATGTGAGGCCGGCGCTGAAAGTTACGCTTGGCAAAGACACCATCATCTGCAAGGGCAAAAGCGTAAAACTTATGGCCAATGGATCTGGGGGAGTAACTTCAGCATATCAATACAGCTGGAACGAGGGTTTGCCCAACGGAAACAATCATACGGTGTTCCCCACCGCAACTACCACTTATCGAGTGATAATAACCGATGCCTGTACCGAACGCCCTGATACCGCCTACCGCACTGTTTGGGTGAAACCCGGCCTGCAGGCAAAAATTACAGCAGGCACCACCCCGGTATGTATCGGCAAAACAGTGACGCTTTCTGCCTCCGGCACCGGTGGTGATACAGCCGGATATAGATTTAGCTGGAACCTTGGTCTCGGCACAGGATCCAACAAATCCATCACCCTGAATGACACCCAAAGTGTTATAGTTACACTAACCGATGGTTGCACCGTTTCACCTTCTAGAGATACCATAATCCTATTTACCCATCCGGCGTTAACCCTTACACTTCCCAAAGACACGATTATTTGCCGGGGCAGTCAGGTGATACTTAGTGCCACCCTTAGCGGTGGAAAGGGAGCCGGTTACACCTACAACTGGGCAAATGGCAAAGCAACTGCCTCCATCACTGAATCACCCGGAACAGCACAATGGTATGCAGTTACCGGATCCGATAATTGTTCGCCTTCGGTGAAGGACAGTGTAAAGATAGATCTGCTTCAGGCATTAAACCTCAGTAAACACCCTGATACTTCTCTTTGTGACGGACAGACACTCAGTGTAAAATTAACCTCGGGCGGAGGAAAAATCAATGCCCACAATGTTTCATGGAACCCCGGTGGACAAACCGGCTTAAATGTGGTTTTAAACCCGTCAGCAGTCGGCGTTACCCGCTATACAGCTGTGTTGACCGACGGTTGCACCAAACGAAATGACACTACTTCGTTCAACATCACGCGCCTGATGCCACTCACTGGCAGTATTGCAGCCACACCCAATTCGGTTTGTCAAGGTGATTCACTAATGATTACGCTGTCGCAAAGCGGCGGTAAGTCCTCCGGCTACCAGTGGTCTGTGGACGGCTTGCCAGTGACCTGGAAGCAGCTACGAACCGATCCGGGCTATACCAGGGCATACAACTATTTATTAACGGATGGATGTTCAGCACCTTTCAGCGCCTCTGCCAATGTGGTAGTGCATCCAAAACCCAACGGGGTACTAAGTACCGACATTAACGATATCTGTGCAGGTGGCAGGGTTCAGTTTTCGTTTCTCAGTGCAGATGCTTCCAAAGCTTTCTGGATATTTGGACCGAAAGACTCTGTCAATGCCATGACCGGGCCTTACACAAGAACTTTCACTAATGCCGGTAGCTATTTTGCCAAACTTCGTATTACAACCTCAAATGGCTGCCAAAAGCTATTCAGCATTAACGACAGCGTGCGTGTGGCGTCCTATCCTACGGCATCCTTCTATCCCACACCCTCGCTGGCGTCCATCGAACAACCGTTTATACAATTCAATGATAACAGCAAGGGAGCTGCACAATATTTATGGCTGTTTGGAGACGGCAATACCGATGCTGCAACAGGAAGCACTTCCCACACATACAACGATACCGGTCGTTATAAAGTACAGCTTATTGTAAGCAAACCGCCGGGGTGTTCGGATACCGCAGAAGCACTCGTAAGAATTATGGATGTATATTATCTGTATATCCCCACTGCCTTCACCCCCGATGAAAACAACCTGAATGAGGTCTATGCACCTTATGCCAGAGGTTGCGTATTTTTCACCATGAAAATTTACAACCGCTGGGGCGCAAAAATGTTTGAAACAGATAAGATCGGCAAAGGATGGAATGGTAAAACACCCGATGGTAAAGAGGCCATGAATGGAATGTATCCGCTGATAATTGAGACCATCGATACCGAGGGTTACCGACACGTGGAAAAGGGAGTTTTAATGCTTACCCGTTGATGCATTCTGCATTACTGTTAGCCATCATGGAAGCATGCCGCAGTGCGGGCGATTTCCAGTTAGAACATTTTCAGCACGTTACGTCAGATGCAATATCTGACAAGGGTTTAAATCAACTGGTGAGTTTCGTAGATGTGGAAAGCGAAAAAATGCTGGTGGATAGATTACAAATAATCAGACCGGATGCAGGGTTTATCACAGAAGAAAATACCGCTCCCAAAGCCACAGAAAACCCGGTTGTATGGATTGTTGACCCACTGGACGGAACCACCAACTTTTTACATGGTTTACAGGTTTTTTCTATCAGTGTGGCACTTATGGAACACGGTGTAATTACAGCCGGCGTGGTATACGCACCGGCCCTGAATGAAATGTTCTGCGCAGAAAAAGGTAAAGGCGCCTTTCTCAATGACAATCCCATCAGGGTAAGCGGAGTCAGTCGTCTCAGTGCATCGTTAATCGCCACGGGCTTTCCCTACCATGAATTTCAGCAAACAACCGCCTACCTAAGCTTATTGGAAGTATTAATGAAAAAAACGCATGGCCTGAGAAGAATGGGCTCTGCTGCCATAGACCTGGCTTACACCGCATGCGGACGTTTTGACGGATTTTACGAAACCGGCCTGAACGCATGGGATGTGGCCGCCGGTGCCCTGCTGGTAGAAGAAGCAGGAGGTAACGTAAGTGATTTTCACTCAGGGTCAAACCACCTGTTTGGCAAACAAATAGTGGCTGCAACTCCGGATGTGCACAGCGATTTACAGTCAAACACCCTGTCATATTTGGGATAGCCGTTTTTCCTTGCTAATTTGCAATCGGATATGTTTTGGCTCACACCCATATTTAAAGGCATTGCGCAGGGGTTTCTAATCAGCATTCTCAGTTTTGGTCCTTCTTTTTTTACCCTCATCAATTCAGGGATTAAAGGCGGTAGAGCCGAAGGTATGCGTGTGGCACTGGGGATTTTCCTGAGTGAGTTCATCATGGCACTCATTTGTTTTTTTGGACTTTCCCGATTTTTTATCCTTCCCGAATTTCAACTGGCTTTTTCATTTTTTGCAGCATCCGCCATTGCCTACCTGGGTTTAAAGGGTTTTTATAAAAAATATCAGCAATTTTTTTTGCTGTAATTTTTTCTTTATCACTGCTACCTCAGAATTTATTTGCACAAGCTAAGACGCAATACTTTCCGATACCAAGCAGTCGAGTAGGACCATACTCAGCAATGGGAACTGGTTATTACGGAGCGCAAATTGATTATATGAACTACGTCAACGCGACAGGCGGAGTAAATGGAGTCATGCTAACATGGCAAGAGTGTGAAACAGAATACAATGCTGCAAAAACTGTTGAATGCTATCAGAGACTAATGACTAAAGACGGTCAGAAAATGGTTGTGTTCGATACATTAGGAACGCCAGGTGCTTACGCAGTTATTAATCGTATGGCAGAGGACAAGGTTGTTCTAGCTCAGTATGGTTACGGTAGAACAGATGCTGCTGACGGTACAGTTTGGCCATGGGTATTTAATGCCGCAAGTAGCTACTGGTCTCAAATTGCAGTTAAACTTAGATGGATGGCAGAACTTGAAGGTGGTGGCCCTGAGAAATTAAAAGGTAAAAAAATAGTTCACCTACACATTGACACTGCATACGGAAGAGAACCACTTCCAACCATGAGAAGACTTGCTAAGGAATGGGGATTTACATTAGTTGAAATTGCTATTGCTCCTCCAGGATTAGAACAACAATCTCAATGGTTACAAATCAGACAAGAAAAACCTGATTGGGTTACTTTTTGGGGCGCAGGCTCTGGAATGAATTCAACAGCCATGACAAATGCTGCTAGAATTAATTTTCCAAGAACAAAAATGATGTATGTAACTTTTGGTGGAGCAGAGGAGGATATGATTCCTGCTGGTGACTCTGCTAATGGAACTTACGTTGTTTCAAATGCTTTACCTGGAAAAAATTATCCTTTGATTAAGAATA
>JBEDNI010000032.1:0-12096 GCA_041170685.1 Bacteroidota bacterium
GCATACACCCGAATCCAGTCTACTTCCATAGAAACGGGCAGTCGGCTGTTATTTAAATACGGAAGATAGCGGTGATCTACAGCATTGTTTACCACTATGTACATGGGTTCCTGATAAAACTGCCGCATCCATTTATTCATTCGGATTTGGCGCACGGGAACCCCGTCGGTATAAAAAACAACCTTTTCCGAGGTCCACAAACAGGCATAGATATGAAAAGCGGTATCGGTGTCCGGCGGGAGTTTCACCGCTTTCATCAATAGGGTTTTGGTTTGGGTTTCTATTTTGCCGAAATGCAGGGTCATGGTTTGTCGGTGTACCGACTTTCCCGTGCGCTTTCCATACATTTCGAATATATCAATTTCGGGGGGCCAGTTGTTTTTGCCGGTAAGCCAAAACGCAGGCCATGTGGCAGGCCCTGATGGGTTTTTGCTTCGAATGGCAAAAAAACCAAATTGAAAATTGCGGCTGTTGGAGGTGTTGATTAGTCCTGTTCCATACGGAATGCTAATGCTACTGTCACCGGATGGGAATTTTTTGGGGGCATACCGATTTTGTAAAAACAACACACCCTGTTTAACAAAAACTTCACTATCGCCATAGTATTGATGTGGTTGCTGACCATGAAAACGGCCCCAAGGCTGACCGATTTGCCAGATTTGGGTGTTTAGTGAGTCAAAGTCATCAGAAAAAACAGGAATAAACCCCGCGGCCTCCTCCGGCAAACGGAGCTTTTCGGTGTTTTTGTCAGCCTGACGATAATGCCCGCTGCCAGGTGTGTTCGCCAGATCATATCCGCGCTTTAACATTAGTCCTGCCTTTCCGCGGACATATCCATTCCGGGTGCTGTCCAGGTTGTTTTGTCCGTGCAAAAACAGGGAGGTAAAAACCATTAGCATCAACACGGAAATCCTCATCCTTTCACAAAGGTAAACCAACATGCTCGATATTGGGCTACCTTTGAACACTCAATATTTATGTCGTTTAAAGCTGGTTTTGTTAGCATCGTTGGTATGCCCAATGCGGGTAAAAGTACGTTGTATAATGCTTTGATGGGTGAAAAGCTGGCTATTGTTAACCCTAAGGCACAAACCACACGACATCGGATTCTGGGCATAAAAACAGGAGAAAACGCACAGGTAATCTATTCAGACACCCCCGGCATATTGCGGAAAGCCAGCTACAAAATGCACGAAAAAATGATGGCGGTTGTTCATGAATCGCTGGATGACAGCGACGTGTTGATTCTGCTGCTTGATGTTCGTGCCACAGAAATTCCCGAGGAACTGCTGCAAAAGTTCGAGAAATCAAGCGCTAAAAAAATTGTTGCCATCAATAAAATTGATACCGTTAAACAGGATCAACTGGAGGCCGTGATGGTTAAGGTGGCTGATGTCTATAAAGCCGATGCTTTTATATTGGTGTCAGCCCTCAATAATTTTCAGCTTGAAAAACTGGAATCGGTGGTGGTTTCTTTTTTGCCCGAACACCCGGCTTACTTTCCGGAAGACCAGATTACCGATCGTTCAGAACGGTTTTTTGTGAATGAAATTATCCGCAACCACGCATTAAAACTATACGAAGATGAGGTGCCATACAGTTTAGAGGTAACCACCCTGTTTTTTAAAGAAGAGGAAAAAATCATTCGTCTTTCCTGCGAGTTGGTGGTAGAACGGGATAGTCAAAAAAGAATTGTGATAGGAAATAAGGGTGAGGCTATTAAACGGCTGGGAACCAACGCCAGAAAGGACCTGGAGGCGTTTTTTGGCAAACACATCTTTGTGGAGTTGTTTGTGAAAGTCCGCGAAGACTGGCGCAACAGCAAAAACATGCTGAAACAATTTGGATACGATAACGACTAGGTTTTCAGTCCCCTAAGCCTGTTTTTTTGGCCCTGAACGCCCATTTGTTGTATCTTTGCAGCATCGTTCTATGATTTCAAGGAGGTTGGTAAGAATTAAGGCGCTGCAGGCTTTGTATGCAGCGGAACAGGCAGGAGAATCCGCCAGGGCACAGTGCAGACAGGGTTTAAAAACCTCCATCCTGGCCACCTACGATGTCTACGTGTTCCTGTTGGAACTTCCCCATTACCTAAATGAATATTTGCTCAGCGAGCAGGAGCTGGAAAGCAAAAAGTTTTATCCCGATAAGGAAAAAATTCGCCGTTTGGGGTTGTTAAACAACAACCTGCTGGCCGGTGTAGTTTATGACAAAACCCTTCGTCATAAACGGCGGCATTTTACCGCAGGGTGGTCTGATCTGGGCGAGACTTTCCCTTCCATTACAGATTGGTTGTTTGAACAGGATTTTACCCGTGATTACTATGTGTTTGATACACCGGATTCGGGACAGCAGCAGACCTTTCTACAAGAGTTTTATCTGCACCTGCTTGGAACCTGCGAGCCCTTCTATTTACTGATGCAAGAGCTTTACGGGGCTTGGGATGATGATGAGTCTACCGTAGCTCGTGAACTGGAAAAAACCCTTTCTTCAGAGCCTGAAAACATATCGCTTAGCGCACCTTACGCCGAAGATGAAGATGAAATGAAAATGGCACTGAATCTCTATGACCTGGTATTACTCAACGGTGCTGCGTATGAAACGTATGTTAGCAGTGTCACCGACAACTGGGACCCCGGAAGAATTGCCATGATCGACTTGCTGTGCCTGAAACTGGCGTTAGCAGAGTTTATCTCATTTCCTCACATCCCGCTGAAAGTCAGCATCAATGAATATCTGGACATTGTACAGGATTACAGCACCCCCAGCAGTGGTCGTTTCTTAAATGGCGTACTTGATAAGCTGCGCGTTTCGCTGGCTGAAAACGGAACCATTGTGAAATCCGGCCGGGGATTACGGGATAAATAAACAGGGCTTCGCTGAAACAGTCCGGGCAATCATAATCTTTGTATATTTGCATTATGCAATATCGTTTAACAATCCTTCTTGGTCTTATAGGGGTGGTTTTCATGGCAGGCTGCGGCAATGGTGGCTCTAAGTTGTCGGCCGATAAAATAGAAAACGAGGCAACGGCAGAGAACCCTAAGCCCGAGAAGACAGGCCCTAAAGGAACCCCTGTTTTTGATGATACCGTATACAATTTTAAAAAGGTAACCTCCGGAATGCAGGTTCAACACCGATATAAATTTAAAAACACCGGCAAAGGAGATTTGCTGATACGCAACTGCCAGGCGGCGTGCGGGTGTACAACCCCCGGGTGGACCAAAGAGGTAATTAAACCCGGTGAAGAGGGATACGTTGACGCAACATTTAACTCCACAGGAAGAGGGGCCAAAGAAGGGCTTGAAAACGAAAAATCAATCACCGTAGAATTTGAAAATTCTACCATAGAATCGGTATTGCTTAAGTTTAAAGCGACGGTGTTTTCAACCCCTGAAGAAGACGAAGAATACGAACAAAATAATCATTAATGAATATGTTATTTATCCTGCTAGAAGCAAGCGCTCCCGCCCAACCAGGCGGTTTGGGCCAGTTTTTACCCCTGATGTTAATCATGGTGGTGTTTTTCTTTTTCATGATCTGGCCCCAAATGCGGAAGCAGAAAAAAGCCAAGGCTTATCTGGCTGAACTAAAAAAGGGAGACTACGTTGTAACCACCGGTGGTTTTCATGCTAAAATTGCGCAGATTACCGACACGCATTTTATCCTAGACCTGGAAGAGGGTAAGATAAAGGCCGAAAAGGCCGCTGTGAGCATGGAAATGACCATGACTGCATATCCGAAGCCCAAAGCGTAATCCTTTGCTCCGTGTTGGCATAACCGGCGGAATTGGCAGTGGCAAAACCACTGTTTGCCGGGTTTTTGAAACCCTTGGTGTTCCTGTTTATTACGCAGATGCCGAGGCCAAAAAACTCTATGCCGAAAATAGCGAGCTTAAAAATCGTCTCGTGGCTGTTTTTGGACCGGCAATCATTAGTCAGGGAGCCGTTAATACCGCCCGTTTGGCAGAAATTGCCTTCGCAAGCCCGGAAAACATAGCGCAGATTAATGCCATTGTGCATCCTTATGTGTTTGAACACTATGAAAACTGGTGTGGCGAACACGACAATCACCCCTACACATTAAAAGAGGCCGCCATACTTTTCGAAAGCGGCAGCTATAAACGGGTACAAAAAACCATAGGTGTGATAGCGCCCGAATCGGAAAGGGTTTCACGGGTTATGTTGCGCGATGGGTGCTCCAAAGAGGAGGTGATAAAAAGGATGTCCCGACAAATGCCCCAAGACGCCCTGGCCTCGAGGTGTGATTTTCTTATTCAAAACAACAATCAACATAGCATTATTGAGCAAGTGCTGGAGATTCATCGGCAATTGTTAACGCTGTCAGAAGCCGATGTTCCTTTTGTGCAATAAAAAAGCCCCTGTCCGGGGCTTTTTTTGTGTGTCGTCTTGCTTTATTCTAAGGAAAATTTAACGTCGGTAAACTTGCCGTTGGTTATGTTATAGCCAGACCCGCCAATATTAGACACCATATTGAGGTTAAAAGTGCCGGAAAGCGTTTTTGTGCCCTCGTTCCATTGGGTAATGTTCATCGAATATGTGGTGGTGTACATTAAAAAAGCTTGAAATATACTGTTTTGGTCAAGTTTGGGCAAATACAACATGGCGCCTTCTGTGGAAGTGGTGCCTGTGTATGAGCCTGTTCTTGCGGGTTTTAGCACCAGTTGAGCCAAAACAACCGAGCTGTCCGTAAAATTGGTGGCTATAAAAGTCATCGTGTCGCCCACAAGCACCGCCTCGCAGCCGGGCAAGCTATCAGTACCCAGATAGGAGCCTGTTTTGCCGCTGGTCCACGATTTACCGTTCACCTCACAGGAGGCAATGCCGGAATTTGTGTTGGCAGGTGTGTTGTTGTTATTGTTTTCCTCTTTTTTACAGGATGTTACTGTCATTAGCGCCATGGCACTAATAAAAAATAGTTTGGTGATGTTTCTCATATACTGGTTTTTGTTTGTGATTAATACTGTTGTTTTTATTGATACCCCCAATTATTTGCCTGAAAAATTGGGTTTTCTTTTGTTAAGAAAGGCGTCTGTACCTTCTTTAAAGTCTTCTGTGATAAAGGCTTCGCCGAATTCATAGATTTCGCGCTGCATGCCATTGACATTGGGCCTGAAGAAATCATTTACGCATTTGATTACTTTACCCACGGCAACAGGGCTTTTTGTGGCGATTTTTGACAGAATCTCATTGCATTTTGCCAGCAGCATTTCCTGGGATACCACGTGGTTTACAAGTCCAAGCTGCAACGCGGTGTTTGCATCGATGCTGTCAGCCGTCAATAATAATTCTATGGCTTTGCCCTTGCCCACCAATTGTATCATTCTCTGTGTGCCGCCATAACCCGGAGGAACCCCCAGATTCACTTCCGGCTGTCCAAACTTGGCATTCTCTGAAGCAACTCTCATATGACAACACATGGCCAGCTCACACCCTCCGCCCAGCGCAAACCCGTTTACCGCCGCAATCACCGGCTTCTCGCTGTTTTCAATGGTATTCATCACGTCGTGGCCGTCAGCACTCATTCTGGTGGCCTGGTCTTCTGTAAAATGGGCAAACTCGCTAATGTCTGCGCCGGCAGCAAAGGCCTTGGTTCCTGCGCCTGTCAGGATGATTCCTTTTACCGCCTCATTTGACTGTGCCAGTACTACCGCATTTCGGATTTCCTGAAGGGTTTGAAGGGTAAGTGCATTGAGTTTGCTTTCTCTGTTGATCGCAATGGTGAGAACCCCGTTTTCTAGGTTTGTTAGGATGTTCTCGTATGTAGTCAAAGTTTCCATTTTAAAAAGGTCTGTTTTCTTTTACCCAAAGGGTAATATAATCAACAATGGCCGCCATCTCAGTTCCCGGAGGAAACAGCCTGGCCACACCCATCTGATTTAGTTCTTCGGCATCTTTGTCGGGTATAATGCCTCCACCGGTCAGCAAAACATCCTGCATTCCGGCTTTTTTCATTAATTCAAGCACTTTGGGGAAAATCGTGTTGTGCGCCCCCGAGAGGATACTGATTCCTATGGCGTCTACATCTTCCTGTAAAGCCGCCTGAACCACCATTTCGGGGGTTTGTCTCAGGCCCGTGTAAATCACTTCCATTCCCGCGTCTCTTAATGCCGCAGCGATTACCTTGGCGCCTCGATCGTGACCATCGAGGCCTACTTTGGCTACCAGAACACGTATCGGTCTTTTCGGGGGTGCGTTCATTTCCATGGCAAAGTTCGTTAATATCTGTCAATCCTGAACACCGGTCGCGTCAGAAAGAAATTTTGTGAGTTTTGATGCTGCCCTCCAAAGCTGCATCAGCACTTTCACCGGATCCTGCTCTATGAAAATCTCGGGCTCCATCACGTGCCGAATGTAAAACTGCGTGTTATAGACTTCCTCGGGCGCATGCTGTATAGCCGAAAGTTCTGCCGGTAGTCTTTTTTGTTTTTCGCCCATAATCCGGCCAAAAAGGTTTGTAAATTCCGGTTGCGATATAATTTCTGTCCACTTGTTGGGGTTATGAGCCACGTGCCGCCTGATTTTCATCAGCTCCGCTTTTTCGGGCATATAGTAACCGGCATAGAATGCGCAATTTTCCGGGCCTGCCTCGAAATAAAACCCATCCGGGCCCAACGATTTTTTTCCCTCCGGGGATATAACAGCGCTACGGTTGAGTTTATATGGTGTCTTATCTTTGGAAAACCTGATGTCTCGGTTAATTCTGAAGATACAGTCTCCCGGGCGAACCTGTATGGGTGTTTGTTCCTCTTGGGCAAACGCAATCAACAGGGATGAAACGAGGGTTTCAAAAGGTGCTTTAACCTGTTTTTCGTAACGGCTGCGGTTTGCATCAAACCACCCCTTGCTGTTATTGGTGGATAATTCAATAAAAAACTCAAAAAAGTCGGGGTTAAGGTTGTTTGGGGGCATGATGGCTGTTTTGAATGGACCCTTTTATAAATTCCGGCAATACAGACAATGTGTTCAGCTTAAGACAGGCTTCCAGGTCCGACTCCAGATGCAGGGATTTAAACCGATTGACATGGCTGGCTTTTTGTAGGTATCCCTTAAGGTCTGCTGATGCATGGTTGTATAAATCAATAGCGGAAAGGGTTGCGTCATCCGTTATGGAAAAATGCTCTGATAATAACCCTGCCATATAGCCTGCAAAAACAGTGTCTTCCAGGTTAAACTTGTCTTTCCACCCGGCACAAAACAGCAGCACATCGCGTTTGTCGGCAATGATGCGGTCACAAAGGGTTTGTGCATTGAGAAACGACCCAACCCAAACATGGCGGGCGACACTGCTCATTTGCAGGGCTCGGGTGCCGTTGGTAGTGGTTAACGCAATTTTTTGTCCCGACACCCTCGCAAACGTATATTCTTGCGGTGAGTTTCCCATATCAAAACCCGGTACGGTTTCCCCGTTTCTCTCTGCAGCAGCAATCCAACCCTGTTTTTGCATCATTGCTGCTTCGTCAGGACCGGATACAGGCAATATTTCTTTGGCGCCATTGGCAAAAGCAACGCAAATGGTGGTGGTAGCCCTTAGAATGTCGATGACCACTACATGCTTGTGCGCTATTCCCTCTTCGTGTAGATGAAACAGTGCCGGACTGATGATGGTTTCTATCTGATACATTATCCTGCTGCGTTTATTCGGGTCATTGCAAGGTTTTGTGGCATGGTGGCAAAAAGTAAAACAGCGTCAGACGCCCGAGTGACGGCACTGCTGACCCCGTCCTGCTCTTCCGGGTTCCATTGGCCTAGCACAAACTCCGACTGTCTGCCTTTGGGAAAATCGTTTCCTATTCCAAAGCGTAGTCTTGCGTATTGAGCGTGTCCTAGGGTTTCGTTAATGCTTTTTAACCCATTGTGCCCGCCGTCACTGCCGTTTAATCTCAAACGAAGCTTTCCCACCGGTAGGGCGAGGTCATCCAGCAGCACCAGCAATTGGGTGGGGGGTAGTTTTTCTGCCTGCAGCCAATAGGATACGGCTTTACCACTGAGGTTCATAAAGGTATTGGGCTTAAGAAGTATTAGTGTTCGGCCCTTTACTGTTGTTTTGGTTACCCATCCATGCCGCTGCAGTTGCCATTCAGCCCCCAGCTTGGCAGCCAGCGCATCCAGCACATCAAAGCCAATGTTGTGGCGGGTGTGTTCGTATTCTTCTCCCGGATTTCCCAGACCCACCACCAGAAATTTCATGCAGCCGGCTTAATGGTTGGGGTCGTTGATGTGATAGTTTTGGGGGAAAACAATGTTGTATTTGCCCTGTTGATCTACCCAGTATCCGGGAGCAATTTTCTTGTCTCTGAAAAAGGCGTATGCTTCTTCTATATTCTCCCAAAACTTTATAAGTTGTGGCTTATGACCGTAGGTGGTCTTGAGGTGTGCCCAGTTTTTATTGTTAAACTGACAAGGAAAAATATCGATAGGAATTTTTGCTTTCGATCCCTGGTAGTTTTGAGACAGGATGGTTACCCAGTAAATCTCATCAATGAGACTGTCTGTCATAGGAAGACAACCCACGCTGGCACATCCCCCGTGTATGTAAATTTCATTCCCCGGATTGTTTTTGTCTGCAAAAACAAGGTCGCTTTCGTTGGGATAGGCCACCTTCATGCTTAATCGATAGTTGCTATGGGGGTTGAATTTTTCTATGTAGTACAAACCCTCCGGTACCTGAAGGTCGCCAAACCTCCTTTTAGGGCCAAGATCTCCACTGCTCTGACAGATGGAATAGGTTTTGATTTTTTTGTAGTTTCTGCTGCTGCTGTCTGTGGCCCATAGCTCCAGTTGGTCTTCCATTTTAAAAGCCCTCCAGTAGATGTATTTTGGCGTTTCAGAAAGGCCGCTGTCGCGAAACATTTTGCGAATCCGGGCCTCTGTCCGGGCTTTGGCAACCCGCACCCGTTCAAAATTCAGCTGTTGCTCTGCTACCGATTGTGCTAATAGCCCTTCGGCGGAATAGGTCGCAAGAAGACCCAATACAAGTATTACTCTGCGCATGTTGATTGCAAATTTATAAGGAATGTACCGATTTTAGTGCCGGATATATTGCACTGCTTATCCCCAAAACCCCGCAAAGCCCGGAAATAAAGAACAAATCTGCGGTTTTTAGGGCTACAGGATAAACTGCAGAAAAGCTGCTTTGGGTGGTGATGAAGCCAAACTTCTGTTGCAACAACACCACGACTACCCCAATAGCCAGCCCGGACAAAGTTCCGGTCATGGCCACCAGCAGCCCTTCCCTAAAAAACACACCTTGTATGCTTTTGAGTCTCATGCCAACATAACTGAGTAGCTTTATATCCTGTTTTTTCTCAAGCACAAGCATACTTAACGAACCAAGGAGGTTAAAGCTTATCAGCAGCAAAACAAAGGCCATCAGGGAAAAGGAAACCCATTTCTCTGTGTTAAACATTTTATACACCGCGCGGTTCTGTTCATATCGGTCCAGAACCTGTAACTCTGCACCGAGTGTTTCTCTTAATTTTTGTTTTATTTGGGTGTAATCCGACCCTTTTTGGGTCTTTATTTCAATGGCACTTATTTCTCCCGCCCTTTCAAATAATTCCTCCGCCCAATGGAGGGGAACAATTAGCAGCTTATCGTCTTGTTCTTCGCTGGCCCGTATAACGGCTGAAATACCAATTTGATCTTCGCTCATCTCCATTTGTGCAACCCCCACACTTTCCCTGCGCGGCGCCATAATGGTGATGGCATTGTTGCTGTTGTTTAAGCCCAGCTTATAAACCAACCCTTCTGCAGGCCAGGCAAAGGAAGCGCCGTCTTTGTTTGCTAAAATCGGAGTGCCCGCAATCAGTAGAGAATCGGTTCTAACCACTGCCGGCCAGGTGTCTTCTACCCCTTTTACGGTGGACACAACCTGATTGTCGGAATACTGCACAATGGCATTTTCTTCCAGCACAGCAGCCGTCCTTTCTATCCCGGGAATTCTGTCGATGGCTCGTCTTTTTTTCTCATCAATGGTAAACACTTTGCCGGAAACGGGCTGTATTTTGATGTCGGGATAGTAGTTTTCGTAGGTTTTGAAGATGATGTTCTCGAATCCGTTTAATGCGCTCAGCAAAACCAACAGGGCAAAAGATCCTACCGCATATCCCATCACGGATATTCCGGAAATTATGTTAACGGATGAGGTGTTTTTTTGTGAAAAAAAATACCGTCGGGCTATGAAACGGGAGACATTCACGCTCTCGGATCAGTCTTTTTTAATGGACTCCAGCAGCTTGTCTATTTTCGCGGCATACTCCTGGCTTTCATCCTCGTAAAATCGCAGTTCCGGCACTTTTTTCACCTGGTTTTTAACCTTTTTGGCGATTTCCATTCTAATCTCACGGGCGTTCAGTTCAATGGCTTCCAAAACCTTGGCTTTTTTTGGGGTGTTAAACAGGCTCAGGTATATTTTGGCAGATGACAAGTCCGGGCTTACCGCCACGCCGGAAATGGTCACAAATTCTCCTGCCACCCAGTCCTTGTGTTGTAAAAACACATCACCAAGGTCTTTTTGTAGTTGTCTTGCGAATTTTTCCTGTCTGAGTCCCATAATGCAAAGTTAATGACTTGTGGGGTTGTTGCCGACAAAATAACGAAGTGCCAGTTCATAACTCTTCATGCCCAAGCCACTGATAACGCCTTTGCATTTGCCGAGGAGCAAATCAGTATGTCTTTCGGGCTCCCGTGCTAGCGGATTGCTCATATGCACCGCAATAACCGGTGTGCTAATGGCCGATACTGCGTCTGCAATGGCAATGCTGGTATGGGTGTATGCCCCGGCATTTAACACAATGCCTTTACAGTTTTCGTCAAGACCCTGTTGTTGTATGGCGTTGATGATTTCCCCTTCTATGTTGGATTGAAAATACGCTATTTCCAACCCCTGGTGTTGGGCTCGAATGTCTGCAAGCCATCCTTCAAAGCTCTCTGTTCCGTACAGGTGGGGTTCTCGGGTGCCGGTTAGGTTCAGGTTGGGCCCGTTGATGATAGCAATCTTCACAATGCAAAGCTATGGCCGTTATAAATAATAAAAAAGGGGCGTTTGCCCCTTTTTCTTTATCAGTGCTGGATGATGATTTTTTGCATGATGTCGGCGTTTCCACCGCGTTTTATCTGCACAGCATACACCCCTGAAGGCAACTGCCCTGTGGGCAATACCATTCGGCCTTTGTTGACGGTTCTGCGCAATACCTCTTTGCCGGTAATGTCGGTTACAACCACCTCGGTACCCGGTTCCTGTGCTTCGGCAAACAACACATAAACATTATTGTCCGCCGGATTGGGGAATATCTTCACATTTCCTTCTTCGCTGCTCGCTGGGGCCACCTCGCAAATTTCGCTGCAAGAGCTATTGCCCTGTTTATCGGTTTGTCTTACCCGGTAAAAAGATGTGCCATCCGGTGCTTGCTCGTCTATCATGCTGTATTGGCGTGGGGTGGTGCTGTTGACAGCAGCGGGAATAGCCCCTACACGGCGAAACTGTCCTGCCATGTTGCCACGTTCTACCACAAAACTATCGGACAAGGTTTCGCTGCCGGTAACCCATAAAATGCGGTTACGACGGCCCTCCTGGCGCACACAGGACAACCCCACCCAGTTAACAGGCAAAAGCACCACATCGTCGCCCATAGAGAAGGGAGAGAAAGTGCCTGTGTAGCCGCTGTATTTAAGGTTTCGGGTACGGGTGGCATAGGTGCCGGCAGACAGTTTGTCCCAGTTGTTGCCGTTGTAGTGATATAGGCGGTAAGTGTTGATGGTGCCTGAAACCTCCGGGGTGTACCAGTCGAAAGCCATGTCTATGCCGCTGCCGCTGTTGGCCGGTCCACCAATTTTATCAATGAACCACGTGCGTTTTATCCGCGGGGTGTTAAGCGGATTGCCCGTAGAGCCCCGGTCATACACATTATCAATCAGCCTAACCTGAAAATCATCCGTAGAGCCGGTTTTGTTGGTGATTTTTACCGGATTGTAAGTCCCGGCCCCCACACAAAATGTAAAGCTGTCATTGTTGGCAATGCTGGTACGCAGTTCTCCGTTACCATCGGTTTTAATGTGGTTAACTGTATCCGAT